>QHQU01000232.1 GCA_003219925.1 Verrucomicrobiota bacterium | reverse complement strand
AGAGATTCCTCGGCTCCGCTCGGAATGACAGAGGGTGGTCAACGCGTGTCGTAAACGATCTCGCCGCCAATCACAGTCATCTCGCAGCGTGTTTTTAAAATCTCCGGCCCGGGAATTTTCATGATGTCGGCCGAGAGGACAGTGAAATCGGCGAGCTTGCCTACTTCGATTGAGCCTTTGTCGTTTTCCTCAAAGGCGGCGTAGGCGGCATTGCTGGTGAACATCCTGAGCGCTTGCTCCCGCGAGACGGCTTGCTCGGGATGCCAGCCTACGCCCGATTCGCCCTTAATGCTTTTGCGCGTAACCGCCGCGTAGAATTCGATCATCGGTTCGCCGCGCTCGACCGGGGCGTCGGACCCGCCGCAAATGATTGCGCCAGACTTGATCAGACTATTCCAGGCATAGGCGCCGGCGAGTCGCTCCATCCCGAGCCGTGACGGCGCGAAAAACAAATCGCTGATCGCATGCGACGGTTGCATCGAAGCGATGACACCGAGCTTGGCGAAACGCGGAATGTCTTGCTCGGTCAGAATCTGCGCGTGCTCGACGCGCCAGCGGACATCGTCCGCTCTTGGAGGGCGGCGTTCTGCGACGCCGGGCTCGCCGGAGCTCGCCCCTCCACCTGGGGCCGGCCTTTTGTCAGGTGGCACGGCTTTAAACGCTTGCTCGTAGAGGTCGAGAATTAGTCGATTAGCGCGGTCGCCGATCGCGTGCGTCTCGACTTGAATGCCACGGCGCAACGCCTCTTCAAACATCGGCCTCAGCTCTTCCGGTTTCTGCGTCAAGAAACCGGAAGTGTCGGCTTTGTCCGAATAAGGTGCGAGTAAGGCCGCGCCGCGCGAACCGAGCGCACCGTCAAAAATAACTTTGATCGTGCGCTGCGTGAAACGGTGATCAAATGCGTTCAAGGTCGCTCCATTTTTCAACAATGCGTTGGCGGCTTCACCGGGACCATAGGCGGCATTGATCATGCGCAGTTTCACTTTTCGGGCGGCGTAGGCGCGTCGGATGATTTTCTGATCCGACAACTCACTGCCGGCGTTTTGGATTTCACACCAGCCGAGTTTGATCTCGCGATCGATGCCCTTGAGGAACGCCTGCTCGGTCTCAGCTTCGGTCGGCTTGGGAATATTTTTCGCGACCAAATCCATCGCATTATCGAGCAACATTCCATTTGGATCGCCGTTCGTTTTTAGGATTTGTCCGCCGAATGGATCGGGGGTGTGATCGTCGATGTTGGCGAGTTTCAGCGCGGCGGAGTTGACGACTGCGGCGTGACCATCGGCCCGGGTTAGGAAAACGGGATTGTCCGGCGCGATTTTGTCGAGATCAGCGCGGGTTGGAAATTGGGGCGGCTTCCAGAACGTTTCAATCCAGCCGCGGCCGGTTAACCATTTGTTGCGCTCTGTTTGCACGACGCGCTCCTTGACCTTCGCGAGAAAATCTTCGCGGGTATTCGTCCCCTCGAGATTCAAAGTCATCTCGCGCTCGCCGATTCCAAAAATGTGACAATGCGAATCAGTGAAACCGGGCGTAACAGTCTTGCCCGCCAAATCAACGATGCGCGTTTTGTCGCCTCGGAATTGTTCGGCGTCCGCATTTGCGCCAACGAAAATGATGCGATCGCCCTTGACCGCGATTGCCTGGGCGAACGGCTGCTTGTCGTTAACGGTGTAGATATTTCCGTTAATGAAAATTGTCTCGACGGTTTCCGCGCCGGCCGTGATGCCGCTCACGAACAGCAGGATAGCAGCGACAGCTCGCAATTTTTTTTGCCAAGCGGTGGCGTGTTTATAGAATCAGCGCACACTGTTTCGGCAGCGCGTGCAACCTTAACCATTTGCTCATCTGAAACCGCCACAAATTTTTGCCAATTTTATCGTGGAGAAAAATTGGCGGTGGCGGATCAATTTCAAACGGCATCGCTAACTTTATGGCGAACTTTTTCCCGCGCTGGTCAAATTGGTTGCCACTGAAGCTGGCCATCTGCAGCGTGGTGATAGTCTGCGGCCTCACCGCCGGCACCTGGTATTACGTCACCCCGAAATACACCAAGGTCGGCTACGAGCCGATCCAGCCGGTCCCGTTTCCCCACGATATTCACGTTTCCCAACTGGGAATGGATTGCCGTTATTGCCACAGCTTTGTCGATGTCGCGGCGCAGTCCAACGTGCCGAACACGCAGACCTGTATGGCGTGTCATCAGCAGGTGCAAAAAGATAATCCGAAACTTGAGCCGGTCCGGGACAGTTGGAAGACGGGCAAGCCGATTGAGTGGGTCTGGCTCCATCGCACGGTCGATTACGTCTATTACAATCACGCGGCCCATGTGAACCGGGGAATCAGTTGCTTCAGTTGCCACGGCGCCGTCAACCACATGCCCGTAGTGTATATGGCTAAGCCGCACAGCATGGCCTGGTGTCTCGAATGTCACCGGCATCCGGAGAATTTTTTACGCCCGGAAGACCAGATCACGAATTTGGATTGGAAACCCTCGGATGTGAATCCGGCTGAATTCGTCGGCAAGTACGGCCAACCGAAAGAGGTGCACGACGACTGGTCGAAAAAGAAACGGCTGACGCAACAGGAGATCGGACAGACTTTGAAAGAACGGTGGAACATTCAGCCGACCGAGAATTGCCAGTCGTGCCATCGATGAAATTTCACCGAGACGTAACGCAGCAAATTTTCTGGGGAGTGCACGCGCCCTCGCGTGCCGATTTCGGCGCCCTCGCCGAAATCTTTTCTAGAATGGTAAAAGCTGGCGATTGCGAGGGCGCGATCGCCAGCACGCGAGGCGCGTGCGCTCCCCGGAGGAAAACGTGAAGCGGGTATTTCAACATCCACCTGCACCTACTTCCGGGCGACGCTATTGGCGAAGCGCCGATGAACTGGCCGACACGCCTGAGTTCCGCGAATGGCTGGAGCGCGAATTTCCATCCAGCGCCGCGCAACTGAATGGCGACGAATGGTCGCGCCGGAGCTTTTTGAAACTAATGGGCGCGTCCGTCGCGCTGGCTGGATTTGGCGTGAGCAGTTGTCGCCGGCCGGAACTGCATCTGGTCCCCTTTACTAAAACGGTCGAGTGGACCATTCCCGGCAAATTCCTCTACTACAGCACGGCGATGCCGCGACGAAACGGGGCGATTCCGCTCCTGGTTACGACCGTTGACGGCCGGCCGATCAAGCTCGACGGCAATCCGCTGCATCCGGCAAGCAACGGTGCCAGCGATGTGTTCGTGCAGGCCGCAATTAACGAGCTTTACAACCCGCTGCGAGCAAAGCGCATTGCCGAGAATGGCAAAACCACCACCCCGGCCGCGTTTGAAAAATATCTGGGCGATTTGCGCACGAAAATCGGGGACGGCGCCGGTTTGGCGTTTCTGGTTGAAGAAACGCACTCGCCCACGCGTGAAAGAATTCGCGGCGAACTGGAGAAAATGTTCCCACGTATGCGTTGGTGCGTTTACGATCCCTTGCGCAGCGAAGCGCAAAATTTCGCCACCCAGATCAGTTTCGGCGATAATTTACGCCTCGTTCCTCGGATTGAGCGCGCCGATGTAATTCTGGCGCTCGACAGCGATTTCCTCGATTGCGGCGAAGGCGACATCGCATCGTCTCGCGCTTTCAGTTTTCGGCGTCGCGTTAGTTCGGGGAAAGACTCGATGAACCGGCTCTATGTCGTTGAGAACCGCTATACTCTTACCGGGGCGATGGCGGATCACCGGCTGCGTTTACCGGCGAGCCAAATTCCACTGGTCGCGCACGCTATTGCAACCAGGGTCGCGACCGCTACAAAGGACTCAGGCCTGGGTTCGATCCTCGCCACCTTGCAGGTTCCCGCGGGGGCGGCGCAGTTCGACGAACAATGGTTAGATGAAGCGGCAAACGATTTGGTTTCGAAATCGGGTGCCGGACTGGTTTTAGCCGGGCCGCAACAACCGGTCGTTGTTCAGTTGCTTGCCTATGGAATTAATTCCGCGCTGAAAAATGTCGGCAGCACGGTTTTGCTGCGCGAGCGTCATCGCAATCAGCGCGATAATAGCATTCTCCAACTCGCGGGCGACATCGTTGGAGGCCGGATTAAACAGCTTTTCATACTCGGCGCGAATCCCGTGTTCAACGCACCGCGCTCGTTGGCGTACGATTCAACCAGCAAGACTTGGGTGGATTGGCCGGAACTTCAAAAAAAGGTGCCCGATGTAATCCGGCTCGGCTATTACGAAGACGAAACTTCCGCGCTTTCTCGTTGGAATCTGCCCGCATCACATTTCCTCGAATCGTGGGGCGATGCGCTCAGCTCAGAAGGGCATTACTTGGCTATCCAACCGATGATTCTCCCGCTTTTCGGCGGGTTCTCTGAACTTGATTTGTTGAACGCAGTGATGGGCAAACCGAAAGTCGACGGGCCCGAATTAGTTCAGGAAACTTTCCAGGCAAGCAAACCAAGTGGCGATCCCGCGACCGCCTGGTCGAAATTTTTGCACGACGGTTTCGCGTCGCACATTTTGCTGCGCGACCAGCCGCCCGCATTCAATGGCAACACCGCCGGCGGCATCGCGCACAATCTCTGGAGCCCGCCCGGACCTGCGCCAACACCGGAATCACCCGAGGTCGTGCTGGTACGTGATTACTCCATCGACGACGGCCGTTACATCAATAACGCCTGGTTGCAGGAAATGCCCGATCCGATCACCAAGTTGACCTGGGATAACGCGGCTCTGATCAGTCCGCGCTACGCCAAAACGCTTGGGGTGGAGACGGGCGATCTCATTAAAATCACGGTGAACGACGTCGTCCCCGTCACTCCGCCACCGGCGGAAGGTAAACCTGCCCCCCCGCCGCCACCCCCATCAATGCCGCGGGAACTGGAAATTGCAGTGCTGATTTCGCCAGGGCACGCGGACAACTCGATCACTATTCCGCTCGGCTATGGCCGCGCTAGTTTGAACAGTGTGGGCGAACACAGCGGTTTCAACGGCTATTTGCTGCGCACCGCAAGTAATCCGCATTACATCGTTGCCGACGGCAAAGCCATCGCCAGCATCGCGGTCAAGAAAGTGGGGAGAAAATATCCGCTTTCGATCACGCAGGATCATTTCAGCATCGAAGGCCGCGGGTTAGTCCGCGAGGCGACGCTTGAACACTACCGCGAAGACAACGAGTTCGTGAAAAAAATCGCGGGTGACGACGAGCTGCCCCCACAATTACCGAGCATCTACCGTCATCCGCCGTTGCAGTCGGCGCAGCAGTGGGGCATGACGATCGATTTGAATACCTGCACCGGTTGCAGCGCCTGTGTCATCGCATGCCAGGCGGAGAACAATGTCCCGGTCGTTGGCAAATTGGAGGTCGCCCATGGCCGGGCGATGCACTGGCTGCGGATCGATCGCTATTTCGCGAGTGAACACGGCTACGACCAGGACAAGGGCGAGCTTCCGGAAGATCCCGAGATGGTACATGAACCGATGATGTGCCAGCACTGCGAGAACGCCCCTTGCGAGACGGTTTGCCCGGTCAACGCCACCATTCACAGCGAAGACGGGCTGAACGTTATGGCTTACAACCGCTGTGTCGGCACGCGTTATTGCGCGAACAATTGTCCGTTCAAGGTTCGACGTTTCAATTTTTTCGATTACAACCAGCGGCCGGTCGGCAAAAAGAAAATCGCCGGCGCCCTCAACGTCTATAAGGAATACTTCGCGCCGTTTACTGAAAAAGGCGCGCCTGATACGATCAAGCTCTCGAAGAATCCGAACGTGACCGTGCGCATGCGCGGGGTGATGGAAAAATGCACGTTTTGTGTGCAACGGATCGAGGAAGCGAAAATCGCCGTTCACATCCGCGCGGGCGCTTCCGCGGATGACCTTCGAATTCCGCGCGATTCCTTTACTACGGCGTGCGCGCAGGCCTGTCCAAACGAGGCCATCGTTTTCGGAGACATTCGCGATCCCGAGAGCAAGGTCTCAAAAATGAAATTGCAGGATCGCAATTATCGCCTCCTTCAATATCTGAACGTGAATACCCGCGTCAGTTACCTCGCGCGCATTCGCAATCCGAATCCGAAAATGCCTGATGCGCAGAAAATTGGGATCGCCAGCCCTAACGAGAAAGAGGAGGCGAAAGAATGAGTGTCGTTCTGAGCGCAGCGAAGCGGAGTCGGAGAATCCCGAGGGGATACCTTAAAGCTTTTGCATCGGGATCCCTCGGCTGCGCTCGGGATGACGAATGAATATGGACGGCGCCATCACAGCACCAGAACTGACTGAGAGCGAGGAGATCGCTTCCCCCGAGCGTCCGTTGGCTCGTCCGCCGCTGGTATTGAACCGGCGGAGTTACGGCTGGATTACGGAGCGCATCTCCGGCGCGGTGGAAAATCGCGCGCCGCGATGGTGGTGGGTCGCCTTCGCCTTCACTTCGGGAATTGCCGGTTTCGGTCTTTTCTGCCTGGGCTATCAGATTTCCACCGGCGTTGGGACCTGGGGACTGAACCATCCCGTCGGATGGGCCTGGGACATTACTAATTTCGTGTTCTGGATCGGTATCGGCCATGCCGGCACTTTGATTTCGGCCATTCTTTACCTGCTGCGACAGAAATGGCGCACTTCGATCAATCGTTCCGCGGAAGCGATGACACTTTTCGCGGTGATTTGCGCCGCGATTTTCCCCGGCGTGCACGTCGGGCGCGTTTGGATGGCGTGGTACCTGGCGCCGTTGCCGAACAATTACGGCATCTGGCCAAACTTCCGCAGCCCGCTGCTCTGGGACGTCTTTGCCGTCTCGACCTACTTCACCGTTTCGGTGTTGTTCTGGTACACTGGATTGATCCCCGACCTGGCGACGTTGCGCGATCGCGCCACCTCGAAAATCAAGAAATTCCTTTATGGCATTTT
>QHQU01000231.1 GCA_003219925.1 Verrucomicrobiota bacterium | reverse complement strand
TGGCAGAAGCGATCGATCGAAGCGGCTTCGTTGTTTTGAATGCAGATGACGAGTTCAGTGCCTCCATCGCTCAGCGCACACGCGCGCGCGTGATTCTCGCCGGGATCGAGAAGGGCGCGATTCGCGCCATTGAAGTGCAACAAACTTCGGGCGGTTGCGAATTCACAATCGTCGAGGGCGCGCATCGGTGCCGCGCGCAATTGCCCGTGCCGGGATTGCACATGGTACAAAATGCAATGCTGGCCGTCGCGGCCGGACGAGCATTCGGCGTCTCGTTAGAGGAATGTGCGGCGGGTCTGGTCTCGGCACCGCTAGCCAAGGCGCGTTTGCAAATTCGCGAGATCAACGGCGTCCAGTTCATCGATGACAGTTACAACGCCAATCCCGATTCGATGAAAGCAGCCCTGCGCACTTTGATGGAACTTGATACCGATGGGAAGCGCGTTGCCGTTCTCGGTCGAATGCTGGAGCTGGGCGCGGAATCGGAGCGGGGTCATCGCGAAGTTGGCGAAACCGCGGCGACGCTGGGAATTGATCACTTGATTGCGATCGCCGACGACAGCATTGCGGACGCGGCTGCAAAGGCGGGGCTGGAAAATTCTGCTGTCGCGAAAGACGCAAGCGAGGCGGCGGAGATGTTGAGTGAGATTGTGCGGCCTGGCGATCTAGTTCTGATCAAAGGCAGTCGATCTTCACGCACGGAATTGGTGCTGGATGAATTCGCCAAACTTCAGCCGGCGGGAGGGAACGCCCGATGATGTTCTATCTCCATCGCTTGAGCGATCAAGTCGGCGGTCTCAACGTTTTCTTTTACGTTACTTTTCGCGCGGTTGCGGCAGCTGTAACCGCGTTCGCTCTGTCGTTGATTTTTGGGAATTTCGTCATCCGAAAATTGATCTCACTCAAAATCGGCCAGCCCATCCGCAGCGTCGAGGAAGTGCGACGTCTGGCCGAACTGCACGGTGGAAAACAGGGCACCCCTACCATGGGTGGTGTGCTGGTGATCGGCACTGTCTTCCTCGCCAGCGTGCTCTGGGCCCGCCCCGATAATCGCTTCGTCTGGCTCGTCCTGGTCAGCATGCTCTATCTGGGTGTCCTCGGATTTCTGGACGACTATCTCAAAGTCACCAAGAAAAAATCCGACGGCGTGCCGGGCCGGGTGAAATTGGCGGCGCAACTGGTGTTGGCGGCTGTGGTCACCGTGGTTTTTCTCACCAGCCCGCTGCTGCAAGTCCAGGCGCGCTCGCTTTATCTGCCGTTCTTCAAAGCTCCTGTAATTACCGATATGGGGTGGTTCGCGCTCATCTTTTTTGCCGTGGTAATCGTCGGTTCCTCCAACGCGGTCAATCTGACCGACGGTCTCGATGGTCTCGCCATCGGCTGCACCGTCACGGTCGCCCTGGCCTACGCCTTTCTTTCTTATGCTGCCGGTAATTTCAAAATCGCGGAGTATTTGCAGGTCCCGTTTTATCCATTCACCGGTGAGCTGACGGTGGTTTGTGCCGCGCTCGTCGGTGCCGGCCTTGGTTTCCTCTGGTTTAATTGTTACCCGGCCAAAGTTTTCATGGGAGACACCGGCTCACTCTCCATCGGTGGGATGATCGGCGTCGTCGCGATTTGTTGTAAGCAGGAATTTCTCCTCGCTGTTGTCGGCGGTGTTTTCGTCCTCGAAGCGATCTCGGTCATCATGCAGGTGTTGAGTTTTCAACTGACCGGGCGCCGCATTTTCGCGATGTCGCCCCTTCATCACCATTTCGAGCTGGTCGGTTGGAAGGAGAACACCGTCATTGTTCGGTTTTGGATTTTGTCCGCCGTTTTCGCACTCCTCGGATTGGCGACGCTGAAATTGCGATGAACCCGCGTTACCAAAATAAAAATATCGCTGTGCTCGGCGCGGGACTGAGCGGGACGGCGGCCGCATTACTGCTGCGCTCGCAAGATGCCAACGTCAGTGTGCTCGACAGCGCGACGGAAAATAAGTTGCCGGAATCGACGATCAAGAATTTGCGCGACCACGGCGTGCGTGTGATCAGCGGTCCGGCCGCGGAAACAAACCGCGATGCTTATGACCTAGCGGTTCTGAGCCCTGGAATCGATCCCGATTCACCGCTGGCGCAGAATTTTTCGTCGCGAAATATTGAAACGATCGGCGAGCTCGAACTGGGCTGGCGATTTTGCGAGGTGCCGCTCGTTGCCATCACCGGCACCAACGGCAAGACCACAACGACTGAATTGGTCGCGCAGATGTTAAATGCGTGCGGTCAACGCACCGTCGCCTGCGGCAACATTGGCAAACCCCTGAGCGAAGTCGTCCGCGATCAATCGAAGTTCGATGTTTTGACGGTCGAAGTCAGCTCGTTCCAACTCGAAACGATCAAGACTTTTCGCCCGCAGATTGCGGTGTGGTTGAACTTCGCGCCCGATCATCTCGATCGTTACGCCTCGGTCGCGGAGTATCACAGGGCCAAGTTGCGCATCTTCGAATATCAGACCGGGAAGGAATTCGCTGTTGTCAATGCGAGTGATTACCTGCCGCAGATCGAAGCACAGCGCCTGACCTTCAGCGCCTACGACGATCGCGCGGATTTTCGTTTGGCCGATGGATCGATTTGTTTCGAGACAACTCCGGTATTGCGGCTGGCTGATGTCAAATTACGCGGCTCGCACAACATCGAAAATTTGATGGCAACGCTCGCGGTCGGTCACCTCCGCGGATTGGCCTTCGAGCAAATGGCGGCACCGTTGTGTGCGTATGAACCAGCGCCCCATCGCTGTGAATTCGTCCGGACGATCGCCGGGGTCGATTACGTAAACGATTCCAAAGCGACGAACCTGGATGCGGCGGAAAAAGCGCTGCAGGCCCAAACCAAACCGGTGGTTCTAATCGCCGGCGGAAAAGACAAGGGTTTCGATTTCCAACCGCTGCGCGATTTGGTGAAGGAAAAAGCGCATACCGCGATTCTCCTTGGTGAAATGGCGAACCGAATCGCCGACGATTGGCGCGAAGCAACGCGATGTGAAATCGCCCGCTCCCTGGCGGATGCAGTCGAACGCGCGCGTGCGGCCGCGAAAACCGGCGATGTTGTCCTCTTTTCTCCCGGCACTTCTTCGTTCGACATGTTCAAGAGTTACGCCGACCGGGGCGACCAATTCCGGCGTCTCGTCCACGCCTTGCCCAAATGAAAGCGATAAGGTTCCCCAAAATCTTTTCGCGCAAAAAGAACTTGCGGGCAGCGACGACGCGCCGCGCTACCGCTTCCGGTGCGGACTTCGACGATCCGTCGGAGCCGAACATGAAACTGTCGCGGGCGCTTTTGATCGTGCTTTTGCTGCACGTCGTCGCAGTGGCCGGAATCATAGCCTTCAACGCGATCAAAAGCCGGCAGGGTGGAACGCCGGTCATCAGCTCAAGCCACATTGCCAAGTCCTCGACTAACCATGAGGAAGCGAAGGCAACGCAGCCCTCGCCAGCGAAAATAGCGAAGAAATCGAAGACGAACGATCCAATTCCGGAAGGCGCGAAAGTTTACACCGTCGCGAAAGGCGACAACCCGGTGAATATCGCGAAGAAATTCAAGGTTTCGTACGACGATTTGCTGACGGCGAATCATATCGATGATCCGCGCAAATTGAAGATCGGGCAGAAGCTCATTATTCCGACCAAAGCCCAGAAGCCGAAGAAAGGGAACGAATGAAAGTAAGCGTGTTCGCGGATGTCTGGGGAGCGCAGGCTGCCGGCCTGCAGTCGTCGGCAGCTTTCCGACGACACAGAAATTTCATTTTGTGGTTTCGCGTTAAAAAATCCGAGCCCGGCAGGCTACCGGACACAGCAGGCTGGCAGCCTGCGCTCCCCAATCCAAAAGAGTGATGCAACGGAACAGCGCTTATTTTCTATTTCTGGCGGTGCTGGCGATGCTCGTCATCGGGGTGGTCATGCTTTTCAGCACCAGCGCCTTCGCGCGCGATGCTCACGGCGATGTTTACTTCTTTATCAAACGCCAGTCGCTCTGGCTCGGGATTGGCCTAGCCGTTTTGATTGCGGCCGCGCTGGTTGATTACCATTTCTGGTATCACACCTGGTGGCTGTGGTTCCTTCTCGCGCTCGGAACCCTGGCTCTCTGCTTCGTGCCGCACTTTGGACTGCGCATCAACGGCTCGCGCCGCTGGGTCGGCGCCGGTCCGATCACATTTCAGCCATCGGAAATTGCCAAGATCGCCGCAGTATTTTTTCTGGCGTGGTGGTTCGCGCGTTTTGAAGGCAGGACTCGCAACCTGATTTTCAGTTTCGTCCTGCCGCTAGTCGCCACTGGGCTGCTGGTCTCGCTCATTATCACCGAGGTCGATCTCGGCACTTCCGCACTGATCGGCGCAACGACCTTCGTAATGATGTTTGTCGCCGGAACGAACGCCATCTTGCTCGGAGTGTTCTCTGCCAGCGCGCTCGGTGGTTTTATCTTCACCGCCACCTGCATGCCAGAGCGAATGAGCCGCCTCCTTGCCTTTTTGCATCCGGAAAATTACAAACAGGACGCCGGCTTGCAGCAAATGCAGGCGCTGATCGCCTGGGGCAGCGGAGGAATGGAAGGGCTCGGCCTCGGCAACGGGCGCCAAAAAATGCTCTACCTTCCCTACGCGCACACCGATTTCATTTTTCCGATGATCGGCGAGGAACTGGGATTACGCGTCAGCTTGCTCGTCGTCTTTTTGTTTATCGTCATCATCGTTTGCGGGATGATGATCGCGCTGCACGCGAAAGATCGCTTCGGCATGCTGCTCAGTTGTGGAATAGTTTCGCTTCTGGCGTTGCAGGCAGCAGTGAACATCGGCGTCACGACTTCGCTCCTGCCGAACAAAGGGTTGCCGCTGCCGTTCATTAGTTATGGCGGATCGAATCTCGCTGCCTGCCTTTTTGGTGTCGGCATTTTGTTGAACATTTACCGCCAGGCCAAGCTGGAGCCGGGGAATAAGAAACGCATCACCATGCAGACCCGCATGACGCCAAGGATATGAAAGATTTCAAATTTCAGATCTCAGATTTCAGATTGCCGGGTGGATCGAGCAG
>QHQU01000230.1 GCA_003219925.1 Verrucomicrobiota bacterium | reverse complement strand
ACACCGGGTGGCTTCGCGCACAGAAGATCGTTCCGGTAAGCGCCCTCCGCACCGGGACCAACAACATCACTATTATTAACGGCCCGAATGCCGCCGGCGCCGTCATTCGGGCGACCCAGATTCAATTAAAATATCTTTGGGACAAATCTGATTATATTTTGAAACCTGACCGCTAACGTGGTGTCTAAGTTCTGATGCGAAAAAAACAAGGAGCTTTCACGTTGCTCGAAATCATGCTGGTGGTCACGATCATCGCACTGTTATTGGCCGCCGCGATAAAATTCATGTCGCCGAACGTTGACATAGCAAAGCGGGTTCGGGTCACCGGCGATATTCAGGCAATTAAAACTTCGCTCCTGGCCTATCAAGGGATCAACGGCTTTTATCCGACGACCGAACAGGGCCTTCAGGCCTTGGTGACTGCTCCTTCAACCGATCCCCGGCCTTCCCGTTGGCAGCAATTCATGGAGGCAGTTCCGACCGATCCCTGGGGTAATCCTTACGTTTACCGCTCTCCCGGACAAAAGAATCCCACCAAATATGACCTGTACTCGGCCGGTCCGGATCGGATCCCCGATACCGAGGACGACGACTGGGGACAATAGTTATTCCTCTGAGTCGTCGTCCGGGGGTGGAACGATAGGCGTCGGCGCTGGCGTCACTGGATTTCGCTGGATCACGCCGCGCTGACGGATTTGGCCCGGCTGAGTTGGCCTGCCCTGCTGGTAGGTAGGCGGGAAGGACGGAATCGGGGCCGGCTTTATGTAAGGTTGCGGCGGCTGCGGCATCCCGGGCGGGAAGAGCGGCGGTTGCGGTTGCAGTGCGTTCATTTGCGGCTGGTTCGGATTCTGCAACGCCTGTGAAAGTAGCGCCTGATTGAATGTCAGCGTCGCGTATTTGCCGTCCTTGGTGATGGTGACCTTGGTTTGGCCTACCTGGTCCGACCATTGGATATCACTGATGGCGAAGCCGTGTTCATTTTGCCCTTTCGTTGACAGGTACTCTTTAAGGTTCTTGTCGGTAGCCGAAGCAATCGTGACGAACCCGCCATCGGCGGAGCGCGCTGCGTTCGCGACGAACAAGTCCTTGGCGAAATCAGGAGTTGCGCTCGGAACCGCAACGGTGGCGATGGCGAAAGGCGAACGAGTCAACATCGCTTGATAACGATTAAAATCCGGACGCTTCGGCAACGGATCGTCTGCCAGTGCGATCAGCGGCATCAGACTAACGACAATTAGAAGCCTGGTTCTCATTTTGTTGCACTCGCCGGTGCATACCAGCGGGCGATTTTAAATTTACCACGCATTTGCGTTGGATCACTCGAATCGATGGCAATATTTGCGCTCTCAAAAACAATGAAAGCATCAGGTGCTTGCACGTCGTAAAGAAAATGAACCAGCGGCGGCCACGGACTCTTGGTTTCGATGGAAGCGAATACTGATTGATACGCGCCCACCGTGGGGCTATTGCCAATAGCCGGGTTTTCGATCAATACCTTATGTTTGCCGGCGATCTGTTTGAGCTGATCGAGCAAGGCCGAGGCATCGCTGGCCCCGTGAAAAACCGGCTGGTGCTCGCGTAACCATTGCTCGCGTTTCGACCATAGATCGCTTTCCCGCAGCAAAACCGTTTGCTCATTGTGTGTTTGTTTTCGTTTCGCGACTTCCACTCGCGAATCTCCAATGGTGCGCAAAAGCCAGCTCCACAAAAACAAGTTGGCCAGCAAAAACACCACCAGCGCCACGGATCCGGCCAGTACCTGCTCACGCCGATTCATTCGTTGCAATACTTGCGCAATCATCGCGGTCTTCCCTCCAACCGGAATTGAGCGTGATCATTCGGCAAAATCCGCGGCGACTGCATATCGAAGGTAAAATTTTGCAAATCCGGATGTTTTTTGACTTTGTCCGCGAACTGATAAGCCAGCGCGGCTTTGTTGGCCTCGCCCTCGATCGAAATCTGGCGGGCTGACTGATTGTAGGCAGTGATGCGCACATCCTGCGAGGGCAGGCTGTCGAATACGTGCAGCAAAATTTCGATCGGATAAAAATGAGGATCGATCGCTGGCGCCAGCGCCTTCCAGTTGTTCGCGGCCGCTCGCACAAAAACGGTGCGGGGAGCGTCGCGTTCAATCTGGTGATCGAGCTGTCGGGTCCGAAATTTCAAGTAACCAAGGTGGATGAGCGCCAGCGCGACGATTGCGCCATAAGCAATTCCCGCTCCCACCAGCCGCTTTTTCCATTGGTCGCGCCGGACCTGACGTTGCCGCTCCTCGCGCCACGCTTGCGGAAGAAGATTAAGCCCGGTGGATGCGGGTGGCGTTTCCACCGCCATCATTTCGGTCGGTGACGCCAGCGCTTGCTCGACTTTGCCACGCAGGGCAAAACATTTTTCATCTACCAGCACATTTTGAAACGACGCGCTGATACCCTGTAACTCGGCCGTCATCGTCAATTGTGGCAGTTCGAGCTCGAGCAGCGCGTCGACGCCGCCATCAATCGTGCGCGCAAAGCTAAGCTTACCATTTTCAGAAATAGCGGAGACCAACGCGCCCGATTCCGGGTAGATGAACAAAGCGCAGCCTTTGCCTGCGTGGGTGGCGACACGTTGTGCGGCATAGACCGTGACGGCGCGCGGAATGACCCGCCGATTCAACAGGGGTGCCGCGATTTCCGTCAGCCTTTGATTTTGTACCGCTACTGCAGATATCACGCACTCGCCGTTGGCTTGTTCGATCACCTCGAAATCACTGGTGACTTCTTCAGTAGAAAAGGGAAGTGCCTTCTCCAGTTGGATGCGAACCATCTCGCGCAATTCCGATCCCTCCACGCTGGGCAAACGCATCCGTTGCGCCAGCACGGCCGAGATCGGCAGCGCCAGGACGACATCATCATCCGTACTCAAGGTTTGCGCCGCATCGTCCAAACTAGGAAACGCGCGCACTCGCCAATTGCCGTTTTCCGCGGGGCGACTGATCAAATTCCATCCTTCCGCTCCGGGCACAAGAAAGAACTTGCTCATTAAAACTCCTTCCATGTAATCAGCTGCGCAGTGGTGCCGGCGCGGCGGAAGACGAGCTGGATTACACGAGTGACGTCGCTGGACCGCCCAGTGCTAACGATTCGTAAGACGGAATCGTTGAACGAAATGAAAGGACTGAGCTTTCGAAATTGCTCCGGGGAAAGTGCGAGCGCGGCACGAATGTCGTCGAGGCTTTTGAAGACGGTGTCATCAGCTGTCCCATCCTTCCCATCTGGTCCCGCCCGCAACTGGAGAAAACGTTCGACCATCGCATCAGTAAACCCCGGCAAAGCACGCAGGACGTCGCGTGGCGCCCAAGCCAAATCAACCGGTCCAGTGCTGTTCACCGTCAATTCATCATCCCAACCCGGCGCCGAAGTAAAAGCCTCCCATCCTTTCACTTTCTTCAGCTCGTCGATCCGGACCAATAATGCATTGGCCGGTTGGTAGCCCTCGCTCGCTTCCGCCCCATTCAAGCGCACCAGATCGTCTGGGTCCACCCAGTCAAGCAGACAATCGATCATCCGATCGCGCTCATTCAGATCAATGCCTTTTGCCTCAAGATACTGCCGCAGCATTTCAATCCGCGCCGGATTTTCTCCGGCCACCAGCCAGTTGATATTTAAACGCCCGCCTTCGCCCGTGATGCGAGCGCTATAACTTTGGCGGGGCCCAAACTTGCCTTCGAGGTTCGGCGAATTCGGTTTGATCGTCGGAGTGATCGCCACTTCCGCACCCGAGGCCGCCATCGCCTGTGCCTCGAGAATCCGGTTCTCAGTCCCCGAGATGTTAAGACGCGAATCGATGTTCAATGCCCACGACATGACCAAGGCTGCCAGCAAAAAGAGAGCCCACAGCGAAAGCAGAAGGGCGGCTCCGCGCGATTTCGAGGGCTTCATAATGGCATTCGTGCAAGCGGCACGGTGATTTCCTTGGGCGCGGTCGCATCGGTGCGACCGATCACTACCTTGACCAGACGCGGCAACGTGACCGTGTCAGTCCAGCGTTGCACCCATGTATTTAAGCGCGAATCGAAAAAGCGAATTTGCAAAGTGCCAACATTGTCGATCAGACGCACCCATGTTTCGTGTTCATTTGAAACAGCGGTGTCATCTTTTGGTTTCCGCAAAAGACCGAGATCGAGCTGCCGGCTTTTTGCGTCGTGAGGGCGGAGACGAAGGCTAACCTGAAAATCGCCCGTCGCATAGCGCGTCAATAGTCCCGGGCCCGCCGGGCAGACCCAGCTTAACTCATCGCGATCATGCCCTTCGATCTTTAACGGTTCGCCCGTCAGGGCACCGGTCCCCGGCGGCAAACTTTGCAACTGCTGAGACAGCAACTCGCGCAATCCATCGTAGCGCGCTTCTACCACATCCGCTTCCGACGAGACCCGCATCGCGGTAACGTTGGCTTGCACAAAACGATAAATCGCCAGCGACATCATTCCGAGAATGATCACCGCCAGCATGATCTCAAGGAGGGTGAAAGCACGCGCACGTATATCCCTGGGAAGCACAGGCTGTCGGGTAGCGCACGTGTCTCTCGTGCTGACGCTGCCGTCTCGCCAGCGTAAACTTTTTGAAAGATTGTTTCGGCGAGACGCCAAAACCAGCACGCGAGACGCGTGCGCTACCCCGCGGCCTGCGCTCCCCGGAAAAGAACTCGAGCATCGTTGTTGATCTTCAGAGCCGGTAAACATAAAATGCAATCGCTTTCGACTGTTTGGCTCCGCCACGCGTCCAATTCGCGGTTAAGGTCACTCGAATAATTCCGGTTAGCTCGGTCCCGTCTTCTTCTTTCATTTCCTGGGGTACAGCTTTCTGCACCAGTTTTATGATACCAAATCCGGTATCGATTTTCGATTCCTTTGCTTTGTCCGGTTGCCCAGGGGTTGTTTCGACTTCCACCATCCGGTTCGCCAAAATCTCCCGTACCCGGGCGTCATCCGCGCTTAACACACTTGCATTCATGCAATTGTTTACCGCGCGCCCGAGCGCGATGATTCCAACCGCGAAGATCAATAACCCGAGCAACACCTCGTAAAGGGCAAATGCTTTTCGGGAACACAGACATGCCTGCCGGTGCGCCCAGCGGGCTTTTAGCCGGCTGAAGTGAAACACACTTGGAAGTTGGTGTTCCATCAAAGCCACTTCCAGACGACTTCTAGCGCGCTGCATAACTGATGATCTCCCCCAGCCCGCTCAACGGCGAATACTCCGTCGTCCAGCTCCCATCATCGCTGGCAAAACGGATTCTCGCTGGCTCGCATACGCCCGACTCCCAAAAGATCCACTCAGCGGGCACCTTTTTCGACAACGCCGCCGGCAACTCGAGCCGCCATTTCTCATGGCGCGCGATTGGCATAGTATCGATGGGGTCGTGCGGTTCGGTTTTCAAAAATGCCGCGGGTTGCA
>QHQU01000229.1 GCA_003219925.1 Verrucomicrobiota bacterium | reverse complement strand
TCTTGTTTGGTTTGCGAGCAAGCGCACTATGCCCCGCGGAAACGGAGTTAGCTGGCCGCTCTAATTTATCATAAGAATATCGCGACGCTCCCGATTGCCGGCTGTGTCTCGCTGAAAACGAAAATCATGTTTCACTGAATAAGCGGCGCAACCTCCCGCCAGCGGCGCTACTTTCCGTTTTCCATGACGCCTTGGCGGAGGCATATTGTCGCCGATGGAACCAACCATGGGCGATGGGGCCGAGGAGCTGCTCCATACCTATACCGAGGATGGCGGCATTAACTATCTCGCCGCTGCTGCCATGCTTCCCTCACGCTCTGTCATCGATGACGCTTGCGCCGAGCTGATGAGCCTGATGTTCCCCGGTTTTCGCGGAGAACCGCTGGCGGATTCGAGCGATCTGCCGCAAGTGACACGAAGCCGATTGCGGAATTTGCAATTGCGCTTGAAACCGGAGTTCTGCAAGAGCCTGGGCAAATTCCCCCCGGACGCAGCAGTAGAAAAACGCGCCGTCGAATTACTGGCGGGATTTTTTTCTGAGCTGCCGGCATTGCGTAAAATGCTTTGGACCGACATTGATGCAGCATATGAGGGCGATCCGGCGGCAAAAAGCTACGAAGAAATCATCCTGGCCTATCCTGCGCTCGAAGCCATCGCCATTCAGCGCATGGCGCACGAACTTTATTTGCAGGAATTGCCTCTTATTCCTCGCATTATGACGGAGTGGGCCCACAGCCGTACCGGCATCGACATTCATCCCGGCGCGAAAATCGGGTCGCATTTTTTTATCGATCACGGCACCGGTGTGGTCATCGGCGAGACCTGTGAAATCGGGACTCGGGTGAAATTATACCATGGCGTAACGCTCGGGGCGCGCAGTTTTCAGAAGGATGAAGGCGGCAAAATCAAAAAAGGCGGCAAACGTCATCCAACAGTGGAAGATGACGTGACCATTTATCCGAACTCGACGGTGCTAGGGGGCGAGACGGTCATTGGGGCGCGAAGTACGATTGGTGGTAATGTTTTTTTGGTGCAAAGCGTGCCGGCGGACTCGCTCGTTTCTTACGAGGAAACCCAATTGCATATTGTGCAAAAGCGTCCGCGTCTGCGTGGACAAACCAACGGCAGTTTCAACGGGTGATTTATCTCGATTACAACGCCACCACGCCGCTGTGTGAGCCCGCCCGCACCGCCATGCTGCCGTTTCTCGGAGAGAAATTTGGCAATCCCTCGAGCGTTCACGCCGCTGGACGCGAAGCGCGCGCTGCGATTGACGACGCGCGCGATGGACTCGCGGATTTGCTGGGCGCAAAACCGCACGAGTTGATTTTTACGAGCGGGGGGACGGAAGCGAATAATCTTGCGATCCTTGGGCTTGCTCGCAGTCGCGGCGCGCGCGGAAAGCATTTGATCAGCGCGAAAACAGAACACCACGCTGTTTTAAACACGATTGAGCATCTGGAGAAACGCGAAGGCTTTGAGGTGACCTGGCTCAACGTTTCACAAGCCGGGCAGATCGATCTCGATCAATTAACCGACACAATCCGAGACGACACCGTGCTCGTTTCCATCATGCATGCGAACAACGAGACCGGCGTAATCCAGCCGCTGCCCGAGATCTCAGAAATTTGTCGCGCTGGCGGTGTTCTGTTGCACAGCGATATGGTGCAATCATTCGGAAAACTTGCCGTCATCCCGAGCGGAGTCGAGGGATCCCGTGGCGAAGGCTTTAAGATAACACAACGGGATCCCTCGACTTCGCTTCGCTCCGGTCGGGATGGCGTTTCGTTAGTCGATGCCGCGAGTTTTGCCGCGCACAAATTTTACGGTCCCAAGGGCGCCGGCTTTTTGTTTTTGCGCAGCGGAATTCCGATTGAGCCAGTTCATTTCGGCGGCGCGCACGAAAATCAGCGACGCCCCGGGACAGAAAATGTTGCCGCCATTGCGGGCATGGCAGCGGCGGCTGAGTTTGTGGAGCGCGACCGCGAACGGGAGCAGGAGCGCGAAAGAAATTTGCGGGATCAACTTTGGCAGGAAATTTCCGCGCAGATCTCGCCGGTGGTTCTAAACGGTGACACTCACCGGCGATTGGCAAATACCCTGAATATTAGCCTGCCAGCACTCGATTCGGAGACAATGCTAATGGCGCTCGACCTTGAAGGGGTTTGCGCATCGAGCGGCTCAGCTTGCATGGTGGGGAGCGTGGTCGCATCGCACGTTCTTCTGGCGATGGGATTGCCGCTCGCCCTTGCCCGATCAGCCATCCGTTTTTCCATCGGAAAATACTCGACCGAAGAAGAAATCTCAGCGACGGCTGGGATTGTTTCGGAGATTGTGCAGCGAACGAATGCGAAACGCAGCGAGAAAACAGTCCCCGTTTAGGCAGCTCGAATTCTTTTTCGACGCGCGGGTAATTTCCCCGTTGCCCTCCGCGCCAGAACTGCAGGATCGCGCCCGGTCCCTTTTGCGCGGGCTCGACGCGGGAGTTTTGACGGACCACCTGCGGGTCGAGTGGAATGAACGCATGCGCACAACCGTCGGCCGCGCCGATTTCCGGCGTTGCCTGATTTCCTTAAATCCAGCGCTGCAGGAATTTGGGCCCGCTGAAATTGATCGAACATTGCGGCATGAACTGGCGCATTTGCTGGCTCATTTTCGTTTTGGTAGGCGACGGATCCAGCCTCACGGGCGGGAATGGCGGGACGCCTGTTGCGAACTGGGGATCGGCGGTGAGCGAGCCGGTCATACCTTGCCGTTAGTCGGGCGTTCGCTGTCACGTCGGTTCATCTATTACTGTCAGAACTGCCAGGGACATTTCCCGCGGGTGCGCCGCATTCGCCGGGCAACTGCCTGCCTGGCCTGTTGTCGAAAATTTTCAGAGGGAAATTACGATGAACGTTTCCGCCTCCGGTTTGTCAAAAATTCTTCTTCAGGTAATTCCTCGCGATTTTAGCAAATTCTCCCCAGAGAAAATTCTCCGCTTTTTTCAGCGATCGCGTTCGCCTTTATCGCATCCACTTTCCGTCGCAGCCCAGGCAGAGATGGCGGGGGCCACTTACTCCGGGCAATCACCGGGCTGGTCTTTGGTGTCTCCGGAACTACGGGTACGGCCTTGGTTGAAGTTTACGACGAAAGCGCGTCTCCCTAAGTGGCGTCGACTTTTAACCCAGGTTTATATCGTTCGGCAGGATGCCGATGCCGCAAGATGACTTAACGATCATGCGTTTGGCTCAGCCCGGCTATCCAATTATCGTTAGCCCGATTCCGCCGTCGTGCCATCCGCTGTTTGCCCCCGCAATTTCGCCTGGATAAAAAGATCGAGCTCGCCATCCATCACTGCCTGAACATTACTCGTTTCCGCGCCGGTCCGATGGTCCTTCACCATTTGGTAAGGCTGAAAGACGTATGAGCGAATCTGACTGCCCCAGGCTACATCGCCCTTTTCTCCATATTGCCGGTCCATTTCCGCGCGTTTTTTGTCCTGTTCCAATTCGTAGATTTTCGCTTTCAACATTTTGATCGCCAGTTCGCGATTACGCAGCTGGCTTCGTTCCGCCTGGCAAGCCACCACAATGCCAGTAGGTTTGTGGACGATCCGGACCGCCGTTTCCACTTTGTTCACATTCTGCCCGCCTTTGCCGCCGCTGCGATAAGTGCCGATTTCGAGGTCGGCTGGATTGATTTCGATTGGTGCGCTCTCGGCAATCTCAGGAACGACGTCAACGCTGGCAAAGGAAGTGTGCCGGCGTTTGTTGGCATCGAAAGGGGAGATGCGAACAAGGCGATGCACTCCACGTTCGGTATTTAGATAGCCAAAAGCATACTCGCCCGTGACCAGTAGCGTCGCCGATTTAATTCCGACTTCTTCGCCAGTTTGAATATCGACTGTTTGAGATTTGTAACCGTGCCGCTCGATCCAGCGTTGATACATTCGCAGGAGCATATCGGCCCAATCGCAAGATTCTGTGCCGCCGGCGCCGGAGTGAATGGTGAGAAAGGCGTTGGCGCGATCGTTTTCGCCGGAAAGAAATTGCCGTAACTCGAATTCCGCGAGTTTTTGCGCCAGACGTTCGTGCTCCCGCGAGACTTCGCGTTCCGCCTCCGCGCGCGCCGGCGCATTGTTCTCTTCCTCGGCCAATTGGCGCAAGGCATCGAAGTCCGCGATCTCGCGCTCAAGTTCGTGGACGGGATTGATTAATGATTTTATGCGCGAGACTTCTTCGACGTCGGCCTGGGCGCGCTCGCGATTGTTCCAGAAATCGGACCCGGCCATTCGCGCTTCGAGCGCGCTTAACTGCTGCTGAAGTTTGTCGACCTCAAAGAAACCTCCGCAGAGTTTCCGCGCGTTTCTTCAAGTCTTCTGCATCGACAATCGCAGTCTCGTTAGCCATTAGGAAAGATAACTGAAGGTTCGCTCTCGCGCAAAGCGTTGTAGCGGTGCCAAATGTTGAAGGAGGAGGTTGGTGTGGGGGCGCAGGTCATTCTTACGCAGTGCCGTCATCCCGAGCCGCGCAGACGGCGAGGGACCTCCCGAACTGGAGATTGCTTGCATAAATTAGATACCGTGATCCACGACCTTAGGTGAGGTCCCTCGCTTGCGCTCGGGATGACGGGAAGCATCTACCGTTTTGGCGCGGATTTTGTCGCTTTCGCCGGTTCCAGCCGAAAAATGGTTTCGCCTTCTTTCATCAGGTCGAGACGGTCACGCGCGATTGTCTCCAAGTAAGTGGGGTCCGTTTTCAGCCAGCTAATTTCGCGCGTTGCTCGAGCCAGCAACAGTTTTTGTTCATCACGTTGCGCCTGCAGCGCGTCGATTTCAGTCCGCGCCGCCTGCATTTTCTTATAAGGCGGAACGAACAAACTGATGATCCCGAGCCAGACCGCCAGAAATAAAAGGACGAAAAGTATCCGGTTTAATCGCTGCCAGATGGTGGCTTCGCGACGCGCACGGAAATCAGCGTAGCCGGGCTGATCCACTAGCGCATCTTACCGCCGTACACGGCGTTGTCACCAAGTTCCTCTGCGATGCGAAGCAGTTGATTGTACTTACCGACCCGGTCCGTGCGTGAG
>QHQU01000215.1 GCA_003219925.1 Verrucomicrobiota bacterium | reverse complement strand
AACTCCGTTTCCTCCTTTCCCCGGCCGAGATGACGAAACAGTGCGCGGACCACGCCAGAACTGGAGGTCGGCAGCTATAGCGTCGCAAAGAAACGCGCGAGAGTTTCTCGACCCGCGCGAAAGGAAAGTTTTTCCTTTGCGATCTTGGTCGCGCGCTCGGCCACGGCTCGTCGTTCGTTCTCGTTCGTCAGCAAACGCTGCGCGATTTCGATTAACTCGGCGTCGCCACGTTTTTCCCCACACGTTTCCGGAAACGCGATCCGTTCAATCGCGCCATCGCCGCCCACACAAACGGAGCGGCAGAGGAGGGCATCACCTGCCACTTGCCCCGGAACACGACTGCGGTCGAGCTGGAACACAATTTTGTGACGCGCCACTTCGCCCAAATAGGCGCGATATTCCATTCGTTTTTCGTGCACCTGAATTTTTCGAAAGCCGATTTCGCTGATGAGCTTCGCCCCGCGACGCCGGTCGAAATTGAAGACTGTCACCGGCTCCTTTGTAGCGTCGCTCAGCTTTTTTACAGCGAGAAGAGCGGGGAGATGATTCCGCGTAGGTACCGCGAGCTCACGCGTGCCCACGAAAATTCCGGAACGATTTTCCATTGCCCAATTCCAGTTCTCGTCCTCGATAGGATAGGGCGTAGGAAAATCTTCGATTCCGTTATCGCGAAATAAGCGAAACAAGTCGGCAACCTCCGGCGTGCTCGCGACGCAGCCATTCGCTGCACGCACGATCCTGACAAAGCGAGCGAATCGTGTCGGATCGCTTAACTGCTGTGCAACCTGATGCGCTCCCGTTTCTTTCAATGCCACCACAGTTTTGCGTTTTGATTTTTTCAATTCTGCCAGGGCGCGTTCGCTTGCGCGAAAATCGCCGCGCAAGAGGAGCAATACCGGCCATCCGCTCGCGATCGCGCGCTTGAGGTCGCGAAAAACGGCACCGTGCGTGCAAGCCGCATACGCATGAAAATTCACCGGCGCATGCTCGTTAGCCGTCGCGCTCCGGTTTTCAGCAAAATGTTGCTCGTGATCGCGCCCGGCTGGATTCAGCACCGCCAGCCGAAAATTTTCCGCGTCCGCTGACGCCATTCTAGTGTCCCGTCCCATAAATAACTTTGTAAGGTCCGGATCCACGCTAACCAGAAAGACGCACTAACTTGCGAAGCCGAAAGGTGGATCGAGCAGTCCCTTGCTCGATGTTAATATTTGGCGGCGAAGCCGCAATCATTTGGCATCGCCCGGCGGAGCGGCCGACCCACCTTGCCGCCGAGGCAGTATGGCCCCGGATAGCTTTATAAAGGTCGGCTCAGATAGCGTGTAGGCACCTATAAGGGGCATCACACTAATTGCTTTCGTCTTCGTCCGCTGGCGTTGCCCGGCGGACTTCTGGCTCGGAAGCTTGGGGGGTTGGTCGCACTACCGGAATCGCGCGCCGGACCTCGACGGGCGAACCGGACGGCCTCACCACCGTTGTTACCGTGTCGGTTGGGACGGGTGCAGGACTCGGCGCGCTCGCTTCCTTTTCTCCTGGTTGCACCGGTATTGCTTTCAAAATCGGCTTTGTTGGGTCCGGCATTTCTTCCGATGTCGGCGCTTTTTCGGCTTCGGGCGACGCCGAAGGCGCAGGCTTCGGATAGACCATTGCGTGCACCGAATTATATGGGTCGCGCGTGGCCAGGAGTGTCGGCCCTTTCGGCGTAACCGGCGTCACCGCGGTCGTGTCAACCGCCAGGGCCGCTCGCGGAAATTCCGAGGGCGACAAATCGGCTGTGAGCGAGGCGCGCAGTTCTCCATGGATATTGCACGGCTCGCTCGGTTTCTGGTCTGATGTCGCGAGCTCGAGATAAGTTGTCTTCTCTTCCGCCTCGCCCTCACTCGTTTTGATTTTCTCAACGCATTTATCGGTCGCAAGCAATCCAGATTTCGCGCAGATGTTTACTCGCTCCAGACCACGGGGCTGCGAAATGTCCTTCGGCGGATAATGTTCGGCCGAGGCGTTCATCACATCCACCCATACCGGCAGCGCAATGTCGCGTCCGAACGCGCCGCGAAAAATTCTTTGCGGCTTGTCGAACCCAGCCCAGACCGCGCAGGTAATCGCACTGTCGTATCCTGCGAAAAGAACGTCGGTAAAATCGTAAGCGGTCCCGGTTTTTCCGGCTGCCCCCATTTTCCTCAAACCGAAGTTCGTGCGCGCGGCCTTACCGGTGCCGTTGTCGAGCGCGTCAACCAGACACGAATGCACCTCGTAGGCGATCTCGGGCTTGATTACGTTCTGTTTGCCGAAATCGCGTTGCGAATGCCAAACCGTTCCGTCCTTTTCTTCTATCCGTTCCAAAATGTGCGGCAGCTTGGGTCGCCAACCGCCGTTTGGGAAAATCGTGTAGGCCAGTGCTAGTTCCGCCAAAGTAACTTCGCTGCTTCCAAGAAATGTCGCCGGATAGGGCCGCAGCGGCGATTTTATTCCGGCGTTGTGACAGAGCTCGACCACGTTATCCACTCCGGGATTCATCCCCAGGCGCACCGTCGCGCCATTTTTCGATTTCGAGAGCGCCTCGCGAGCGGTGATTGGCCCTTCGTAACGGTTCTCCGCGCTCTCAGGTCCCCATTCACCGAGAATTCCAGTCGTCCCGCCAATCATGACGGCGCGGTTGTCGAGCGCCGAATCCTCCACCACTGATCCGGGGAACATTCCCTTCTCAAACGCGGCGGCAAAAACAAAGGGCGTCATCGCCGTTCCCGCCGGACGCCGGGCCTGCAAAGCGCGATCGTATTGGTTATGCTCGAAATCGCGACCGCCCACCAGCGCGAGCATACCGCCAGTAGCGTTGTCCAATACAATTACCGCGCCCTGCAAATAGTCGGGCACCGGCGGCGGGCTGCTTCCCGGTCGCGCCTTCCGGAACGTCGCGGTGTATTCCGCGTAGGTCGGGTGTTCATAGTCCGGATGCTTTTCCGCGCGATCAAGGTTTGATCGCAAGGAGTCCTCGGCCGCTTTTTGCAAATCGGAATCGATCGTGGTGTGAATGCGGAAGCCTTCGTTCATCGCGCGGTTCCATCCCACTGCCTCGATCACCTTCTGCCGGATGTAATCGACCGCGTAAGTCTGCCCCTGTGCATTCTGCCGGTTGCCGATGAGCAGATCTTCAGATTGCGCCGCGGTGCAACGCTGGCGGTCGATGAAACCGAGGTCGCGCATCCGGCCGAGCGTGACATTGCGTGATTCGCGCGCCGTCGCCCGGTCTGACCAGGGCGAAAGCCGATTCGGACTTTTGATGATGCCAGCGAGAGTGGCGCATTCCACCAGCGACATCTCGCGCGCCGGCTTATCGAAGTAACCGCGCGCGGCCGCTTCCGCGCCATACAGGCCGCCGCCGAAATAGATTCGGTTCAAATACAGCTCCATAATTTTTTGCTTCCCGAAATGTTGTTCGATCCTTTCGGCGACATAGATTTCGAGAAGTTTTCGGCGATAGGTCCTTTCCTTCAGGGCAAAACTGTTGCGGGCGAGTTGTTGAGTAATCGTGCTCGCGCCCTGCCGGACGTGGCCGGAGACGAAGTTGACCAAGGCTGCGCGCACGATGCCAAAGAAATCGTAGCCGCTGTGCTGATAAAATTTGTTGTCTTCCATCGCGACAACAGCGTTCACCAGATCGCGCGGCAATTGATCGTAGGGAATGGTCTCGCGGTTCTCGACGTAGATCTGGCCGAAAATTTTTCCGTTCCGGTCCAGAATCACGCTGGCCGATTCCATCTGTTCGAGCTTGCTCAGATCGTAGGTCGCGGCTTCCGCCTTTAATTCTGACGAGACGATTCCGAAATAGATCGCGACGAAAATTATTGCGAGCAGCACAATCAACGTGGGCAGGTAAAATTGGGGCCGCGCGTACCACGGTCGCCGGTAGCGGTGCGGAAGGGTTGGCATCAAAAACGAAACAGGCATGCGGGCAGGTAGAAAAGAGGATTAGACTTGGAGGGAAAACTTAGGCGCAATTCTCCCGAAAATCCAAACACCAAAGACCCGTGGCGAACTCCGACCTAGTCGAGATTATCCGTAATGAGATTGGCGCGAATGGCCCGATCTCCTTCGCTCGCTTCATGGAGCTGGCGCTTTATCACCCCGACCGAGGGTATTACGCGAGTGGGCGGGCCAACATTGGCCGGCGCGGCGATTTTTTTACCAACGTCAGTGTTGGATCGCTCTTCGGAAGATTGCTCGCGTCCCAGTTTGCCGAAATCTGGGAGAAGCTCGGGCGGCCGCGCGATTTCAAGATCGTGGAGCAAGGTGCGCATGATGGCGTTTTTGCAGCTGATGCGCTGAGTGCGCTGCGGCGATCGGCCGGCGATTGTTTTGCCGCAACTTCCTATTGCATGATCGAGCCGTTTCCGATTTGGCGGGAGCGACAGCAAAAAAATCTGCGCGAGTTCGCCGAAAAAACTTCCTGGGTTGCCTCGGTTGACGAAATCGCACCCTTCGTCGGAATTCATTTTTCCAACGAACTGTTCGATTCCTTGCCGGTGCATCTCATCGTTTCTGGCGGAGTCGCGAACGGTGCCACGGTTTGGAACGAAAAATTCGTTACCCTGGAACACGGGCTTTCAGCCGGTGCGCCCAGCGGAGTTAAACTCCGCTGTCCCGGCGCTCGTTTCATATTTACCAGCGCGAACGTTAGCCGTTTCAACTTGCAGCTTGATCGTCTCGGATTTTTCCCGGCTGGCTTCGAAACGGAAGTGAATTTGGCTGCGCCTAAACTAATGAGCGAGATCGCCGCCAAACTTTCGCGTGGCATCATTCTTACAATCGATTACGGCTTTTCGCGCACGGAGTTCTACTCGCTTCATCGCAGCCAGGGTTCACTCCGGGTCCGGGCGAACCAGAAAAAGCTATCCTCGCCTTTTCAGCAGATTGGGCTGGCCGATATTTCCGCGCACGTCGAGTGGACTACTCTTGCCGAAGTAGCCCAATCGTCGGGTGCCACTCCAATCGGTTTTACCGACCAGCACCATTTTCTTACCGGAATCATTTCTAAATCTTTTCCAGAGGCCGACTTTGACGCTGCTGAAAAACGCGCCCTGCAAACTTTGCTGCATCCGGAAATTCTTGGCCGAAATTTTCAAGCGCTTGCCCTGGGCAAAGATTTTCGCGAAACGCTAAGCGGATTCCATTTCGCGCGTGACCCTGCCGCCGCGCTCGGGCTTTGAACCGCACAGGTCTCTAGACCTGTGTTCCTTACACCCGCCGTCCCGCAGGCCGACCTCTAACTGAAAGGGGCGACTTCCAAGTCGCCCACTACATTAGGTTGGCAAGCGACGCGCTTGCCCGACAAGAGGAAGGGGAGACGAAGAGGAAGAAGAAGTGGAAAGCGCATGGAATCCCGCAAAGTTACTTGGCCACCGCGATGGCATCGATTTGAAGGGGCGACTCACCGGGAATTTTCGCGGTGCCCGTGATTCGAGCTCGAGTTTGTTCGTCTCGTTCCTCGGCTTTGGCTTCGGCCGCTTTCTTTTGCGCGGCCGCTGACGAAGCGATGTAGTTGCCCTCGAAGACAACGCGCTTCTTCAAACTGCTGTTGTATCCAGTGGCACGAAAATAGAACTCGGCGTTGGCCGCCTGCGCTTTGCCATCAAAGCTGGCGGGTGCGCGCGATGACGGCGCTGCATCGTTTCGCTTCTGGTTGAAGATGCTGCGCGGATCGTTCTTGGCCAACGGTTCGAGCCTGCCCGAATAAGTGGAGCCATCTCCATCAACCACCCGAATTTCGCGATCCGTTTGCTCCACCTGAAACTCGTTCAAAATGTTGAGTGTCTGTTTGGGTTTACTGCGAAAGGCTTGATCGGAAGCATTCTTCGAAAATTGCTGGCGGAAGTTGGTCGTCTGCCGGTTTTGTGCCAATGGCGCCGCTGCTGGCGCCGACTGGTTAGTTTCCTTAGCGGCTAACGAGATATCGGATGGGAGCGATCCAGTTGTCTTTTCGCCGGCGTTGATAGAATCCTTTGTCGCCGGCGCGAGCGGGGGTGGCGTAACCGCCGCCTCCGCGAGCCTACTCAGCGTATCCGCAACTTTGGGCTGATTAGCGGACTGCACCGCGCCAGTCTTGTTCTCGGCGAAGCCTTCACCAGACCGAGCACCCGCAGCAGCGACACCTTGTTCGAATACTTTTTCCGGTGCGGCGGCTTCGCTTGCCGGAGCCATCGGCTGTTGCATCGCCAGCTTCATAGTTTCGCCTCCGGCTGACTGGTGTTCTCGCCACCACCAAATGGCGGAAGCGCTAACGAGAATCAGAGCCAAAGCCGTGGCGGTCATGAGCCGCGGCCATGAAATTCCAAATGCGCGCCAGCGCGACTCGCATTCGTCCTTTCGGGCCAAACGTGAAATCTCATGATGGAGCTGCGTCCGCATCGGATTCGGCATTTTCGGGTCGGTCCCGAACGCGGCGCGGCGGGCCTTGGCGGAGGTTTCCAGCAGCTCGTCAATGGGCTTTTTCGGTTCCAGCGGCATGACTTCTCAAGTTAGACGGTAAATAAACGTTCTGATGGAAAGATTTTTTTTGCGATGACGCAGAGGCGATCAAGACACTTGCTTAAGCGCGAGCTGACCGTTTTCGGATTCAAGCGCAACTCGGCTGCGATTTCGCCGTAGCTCAGCTCGCCATAGTAACGCAGCTCGATGATTTCCCGGCAAGGATCCTCCAGCTGATCGAGGCTTTGCCGAATAAGACGAGAAGTTTCGGCATTTATCAGCACGGTGTCCGGTCCGGGACATTGTGATCGCGGATCGATTTTGTCCTGTTCATGCGCGCCATCGAGCGAGAAGTGAACCATGCTGCCACCGCGTTTCTCGGCCCGACTTTTTCCGCGAAAATCCAGCGCCTTGTTCGCGGCCACGCGCAATAACCACGTTTGAAAAGAACTCTTGCCTTGAAATGATGCCAGGTTTCGCACCACGGCGAGGAAGGTCTCCTGGCAGATTTCTTCCGTGTCTTCGTGACTGAAGTCGGCGGACAACTGGAAAACGAAGCGCGCCGCCACCGGATAATACTTGTCGAACAACGCATCCCACGCGCCGGCGTCACCCCTCCGGCAGCGAACAATCAAGTCAGCATCGACCTTTCCCGGATCAGAGACAACAACTTGAGGTTCGCTCATTCTAGATCGGCTTTACCAATTTAACACAATGAATGTAGGGCCGTATCGGTCAGACAGCATTCTAATTTCTGGCATTCGATACTGAGAGCGGCGAAGCCGCGGCACGAGAGACATTCATCTCGGGTTAGCGGCCATTTTGTCATTCCGAGCGCAGTCGAGGAATCTCTAATTTTTTTGTAGAGGAATGACAAGAGATGTCTCGACTTTCGCTCGACATGACAAAATGCGCCCATCGAGGCCCCAAGAGCGCGCGGGTCGGTTTCGCTTCATGAAAGATCTTCGCAGAAAAACAAGATTGCGGCGGTACTAGTCGGCGCTTGCGATTCCCACCGCCTCTGACCTGTCCAGTTTCTCTCCGGTTCAGAAAAAAAGCGGGAGCATTTTCGCGGGGATGCCGACTAACAGGGCAATGAAAAGCTCGCTCCTGATTCTCGCAGCCGGTTTGTTCGGGATGCTTTCCGATGCGCGCGCGGATGGCTTCATCGTGGTGGAACGGCCGTTTCTGGTGCGGCCCGGGCATTTCCCCTTTGCGCCGCTGGAGGTGACCAGCCACCACGTCGAGGTCAAAATCGATAGCCAGGTAGCAGTTACTTCGATCGATCAGGAGTTCTACAACCCGAACGATCAGCGACTGGAAGGTACCTACATGTTTCCAGTGCCGAAAGGCGCGCACATCGACAAGTTCAGCATGGAGATCGGGGGGAAAATGGTGGACGCCGAATTGTTGCCCGCGGAAAAGGCGCGCCAAATTTACGAGGAGATCGTGCGCAAAATGCGCGATCCCGCACTGCTGGAATATGCCGGACGTGATCTCTTTAAGGTTCGCATTTTCCCGATCGAACCGCGGAGCCGCAAGCCGATCAAAATTTCCTACAGCGAATTACTGCGTTCGGACGCCGGCACCGTGACCTACAGTTACCCGTTGAGCACGGAGAAATTTTCCGCGCAGCCGATCAAGAGCTTGAGCGTAAAAGTAGAAGTGAAATCGGAGCAACCACTCGCTTCGATTTATTCGCCAAGTCACAAGGTCGAAATCAAACGGGACGGCGCTAATCGCGCCGTGATTGGTTATGAATCGAAGGATGAAAAACCCGAGACGGATTTCCAGCTCGTTTATAACTCGGAAGCGCGTGATGTCGGCCTGAGTTTGATCACGCACAAGCCTGCTGGGGAAGATGGTTATTTCCTGATCCTGGCGGCGCCGACGGTGGCGAAAGAAACCAAGCCCGCTCCGAAGGATGTGGTCTTTGTGGTCGATACCTCGGGCTCGATGGCGGGCGCGAAATTGCAACAAGCGAAGAAGGCGCTCGAATTCTGCGTCGAGAATTTAAACGGCGAAGATCGTTTCGAGATCGTGCGGTTTTCCACCGAAGCGGAACCGCTTTTCGGCAAACTGGTTGATGCCGATTCGGAACATCGCAAGCGTGCTTCGAATTTCATTGCCGACTTAAAACCGATTGGCGGCACCGCTATTTCGGATGCGTTGCAAAGCGCACTCAAAGCGCGCACGGAAAAAACCGACCGGCCATTCGTCATTATTTTTCTAACGGATGGATTGCCGACCGCGGGAACGCGGAATTCGGACGAGATCGTGGCTGAGGTCAAAAAAGCCGGTGACGCGCGCATCTTTTCGTTTGGCATTGGATCGGACGTAAACACGCAGCTACTCGATCAAATCGCCGAGGGAACGCGTGCCTTCAGCCAATACGTGCTGGCGAACGAAGATCTCGAGGTAAAAGTTTCGAGTTTCTATACCCGGATCAAAGAACCGGTCCTGACGAATGTGCGTTTGGAATTCGGTGGCGGCGTTCGCACTAGTAAATTGTATCCGGCGCAATTACCGGACTTGTTCAAAGGCGATCAACTTGTCGTAACCGGCCGCTACACCGGCTCCGGCGAAGTAGAAGCAAAACTTACCGGCATGGCCAACGGCCGCGAACAAACATTCAACTACAAGGTAAAATTCAATGATTCTTCCAACGATTATGTGGCGCGGCTTTGGGCGACGCGACGTGTTGGATTTTTGCTCGATGAAATTCGAATTCACGGAGAAACCAGCGAGCTGCGCGATGAAGCGACCGATTTGGCGCGGCGATTTGGGATAGTGACCCCCTACACGGCCTACTTAATCGTCGAAGACGAAGATCGGCGGCGAGTGCCAATGACGGAGCGTTCGATGCAAAGCATGAGCGCGGATAGCGCAGCGCGAGCTGGGGTCGCAAAAGCGTGGGACGGATTCAAGGAGAAAAAGGATGGCGACGACGCGGTGGCAAACGCGCGTAGTCAGAATGCATTTAAGTTCGCCGATCAATCGGCGGTCTCGATCTATGCCGGGGCGGAGGAATCGCTGCGCGGATTTGCGCTCAGCGCTCCGGCTGCGCGAGCGGAGTCGGATCGCCTCACCCGGTACACTCAGCAATCAAAATTCGTGAATGGCCGCGCCTTTTTCCAAAACGGCAAGCAATGGGTTGATGCGAAGGCGCAAAACGCGACCAGGCGGGAACGCATTCAGTTCAACTCCGAGGCCTATTTCGATCTTCTCAAAAAACATCCCGAGGCCGCGCCATGGATGGCGCTTGGCCAAAACGTCCTGCTCTCGCTCGACGACACCGTCTATGAAATCACCGACTAGCCCAATTATGAACTCAACCACTCATTCAGTTATCTCGACAAACATTGCGCGCATCGACCCCGCTGTAGCCGCCCCGCTCTGTCGAGGCGCCGGCAATCTCGACGCGGCGACAGAGCGCCGTGGCTACAAGATAATGCGGATCGGTCTGAACTTGGTCGCCTCTATGGCATTCGTTGCTGCAAGTTCACATTCGTCTCTAGCGAAAACCGCAGCGGCTAATCAAACCAAGCCACGCATCGAAGTCTGTTTTGTCCTTGATACCACCGGCTCGATGGGCGGCCTGATCGAGGGCGCGAAGCAAAAGATCTGGTCGATCGCCAATGAAATGATCAGCACAAAACCAACGCCGGAATTAAAACTCGGGCTGATTGGCTACCGCGACCGCGGCGATGAATATGTTGTTAAATCATTTCAGCTCACGGACGACATCGATTCGATCTATGGCCATCTACGCGACTTCAAAGCAGAAGGCGGTGGGGACGAACCGGAAAGTGTGAACGAAGCTCTCGCTGAAGCAATCGAGAAGATGCCATGGAGTCAGGACCGCAAAGTTCTCAAGATTATTTTTTTGGTGGGAGATGCGCCGCCGCACCTGGATTATGCCGACGGCCCTAAATATCCGGAGCTTTGCCGGATCGCGGCAAAAAAGGATTTAATCATCAACACCGTACAATGCGGGAACATTGCGGAGACCACGCCAATCTGGAAGGAGATTGCAAAGTTGTCTGAAGGCAGTTATGCTGCCATTGCTCAATCTGGCGGCGTTGCTGTGATTGCGACGCCGATGGACGACGAGCTGGCGCGGTTAAACAAGAAGATCGGCGCTACGCTGATTCCATATGGCGATGCCACGTTGCAGCGCGAAGTAGCTGCGAAACAGGCTTTCGCCGAAAGCGCGCCGGCCAGTGCGGCCGCCGATCGCCTCAGCTATAACGCCAGGACCGGTAAAGCAGTTCAAGGTCGCGGCGAACTTCTCGACGCGTTGGCAAAGAACGAAGTCAAACTAGATGCCATCGACAAGAAAGATCTGCCAAAGGAATTTCAGAAACTAACGAAACAGGAGATGGACGCTCGCATCGCCAAAACGCGTGCCGAACGAGATAGTCTGCAAAAAGAAGTCCAGGCCCTCGCGAAGAAGCGCGAGGTGTATATCCAGGCGGAAAACAAGCGGCTGGCGGAAGCTGGGAAGGGCGATGGATTCGACGAGAAAGTGACGGAGACGATCCACCAGCAAGCTGAACGAAAAGGGATTGACTACACGCCGTAATTTCCCGCGATGGATTGGACAAACGTGAAAAACAACTCCTGCGAACAGTTCAATCGTGGTAGGGACGCGTTTCCAAGGCGTCCCAAACTTTGCTTCATTTTTGGGACGGCTCGGAGAGCCATCCCTACCGACGTCAGCGATATGCGAATGCAAAAAACTTAGTTGCGTGACTTGGCGTGTTCGATCCCACGCCTTGTCGTGAGATAAACGGCAAAACTTCCGAGCCAGTGTCCACCTTCATAATGTTCGCCCGTGACCGCTGCCAGTCCGGCGCGACGATGAGCATCCGCCGTGGCCTGCAGGGCGGGACGGCGTGGATCGTCTGAGGGTAGCGCGGAAAGTATTCCTTCCAGCATCCAGGCACGGCTTAAATTCAAACCATCGAGGTGTGCCAACTTCGGATCGCTCGGATCGGGGGAGATCGCGACCGGCAACCAATCGGCATTCGCCGTCGTCGGAATCTGCGGCATAAATTCTTTAAACCACTTCGCAAATTCGCTTTGTGGCAGGACACGGCGCATCACGTCCGCTTCGCCTAGAGAGGGCGAGAGAAAATCTTCACCGGAAGGTTCGTATACAAGCGGACAATTTTTATCGGCCAGAAAGAACTTCCTGGCCGAATCGCTAACTAGTTTGGCGAATTCCTCATTTCCAGCGGTACGCGCATAGTCCAGCATCAAGCCGAGACCAAAAGCGGTTTGATCATGTTCACCAATCCGGACCGGATGGGATAATTTCGGCAACCAGGTTTTCAATCGTTCTACCGCCACTTCTTCGAGCGGACGCAAGTTCGCCGACATTTCGCGCGCTTGCGGATCGTCCCATTCCCGCAACTCCGCGCACAATTGCAGCAACCATGACAATCCGTAGGGACGCTCGAAGCTAACCCGACCTTTTCCACGAAGGTAGTTGGCTTCCGCTTTCAGGTTCTCGGCGGTAAGGCTTTTCTTTAAGGCGTCACGGGCGGCGGCGGCAAACGGCGCATCTGGAAAGGTCCGGACCAACCGGACAAGCAGCCAATGTCCGTGCACGGATGAATGCCAGTCGTAGCAACCACAGAAGGCGGGCGTGAGTTTGCGTGGCGGCGCGACATCGGCATCACTGTTCAGGACGTGACTGATCTTGTTCGGATATTCTTTGTGGACGCAGGCGAGGGCGAGTTTGGCAAATCGTTCCGCTGCAGCCGCATCAAATGTGGGAGCATTCGTGTTCTCGGCCGCCATAATGAATAGGGAAAACAAAATGAGTACGATGGTTAAGATTCTCACGCTTACGAATGTAATCGGTCCGAGCCGGACTAGCGATTGCACATGAATCTGGGGAGCGCACGCGCCTCGCGTGCTCATTGCGGCGCCTCGCCGCAATGCTTCGGAAGGAGAAAAGTCCGCGATGGCGAGGGCGCCATCGCCAGCACGCGAGGCGCGTGCGCTCCCCAGACATCTCGACGCGATTGCTTTGTCTGTCGGCTCTGACAAGTTTCGAGTTCAACGAAACTCCACATATGCATTCACAATTTTCTTTCGCAGACAGGACGCGCCTGTTCGCGCTATTCGCAGCAATGCAAATCGCGGCTATAGCTGTTGCCGCGCAAAATTCCTCACCAGTGCCCTCTGCCAATCCGTTTTTAGTCGAAAGCGCCCTGCCTTATCACCTTCCTCCCTTTGATAAGATCAAGGACGAGCACTTTATCCCTGCGACCGAGGCTGGGATGCAGGAACAGCTCAAAGAAGTCGATGCTATCGCGGCAAACGCGAAGAAACCGACTTTCGATAACACCGTCGTTGGGCTGGAGCGAACGGGACGATTGCTCGATCGGGCGCAGCGAACTTTTTCGAATCTTAATGCGGCCGACACCAATCCGACCCGCCAGAAAATTGAGACTGAACTAGCTCCGAAATTATCGGCGCACCACGATGCCATTCTTTTGAACAGCAAACTTTTCGCGCGCATTCAGGAGCTTTATTCTAATCGGGAAAAGCTCGGACTTGACCCGGAATCGAGCTATCTGCTGGAGCGTTACTATAAGGATTTCGTGCGTGCGGGGGCGAAGCTATCGGATCCTGACAAGGAGAAGCTGAAGAAGATCAACGCCGAACTCGCGACGCTGCAAACCCAGTTTGACCAGAACGTTCTCAAGGAAAAGAATGCCTCGTCGATTGCGGTTGATCGCCGGGAAGATCTGGCTGGCCTATCCGATAACCAAATCGCGGCGGCGAATGCTGCTGCCAAAGACGAGCATAAGGAAGGTAAGTTTGTTTTGCGGTTACAAAATACGACAGGCCAGCCAGTGCTCGGTTCGTTGCAAAACCGTGCCTTGCGCGAACGTATCATGCAGGCCTCGCTCTCGCGTAATAGTAAGGGCGGCCCGTTTGATACCCGCGAGATCATTATTCGAACCGCACAACTCCGAGCGGAACGCGCCAAGCTACTCGGTTACGAAAACCATGCCGCCTATCAGCTGGAAGACCAGACAGCCAAAGATATTTCAACCGTAAACAAGCTTCTAGCCGACCTGGCGGTGCCCGCGGTCGCCAACGCCCGCCGCGAGGCGGTCGACATGCAGAAGATTGTCGATCAGGAAAAAGGTGGCTTCCAGATCGCGTCCTGGGACTGGGATTTCTATTCCGAGAAAGTGCGCAAAGCGCGCTATCAATTCGATGAATCGGACGTGCGACCTTACTATGAATTAAATCATGTCCTCACCGATGGCGTATTCTTTGCCGCGGGAAAACTCTACGGTTTGACTTTCAAGGAGCGGCACGATCTTCCCGTTTATCAACCCGACGTGCGGGTATGGGAAGTGTATGACGCGGATGGTCAACCACTCGCGCTTTTCCTCGGTGATTACTACGCGCGTCCTTCCAAGCGCGGCGGCGCATGGATGAACGCTTACGTGCAACAAAGCGGATTATTCGGGACCAAACCGGTGGTGGCCAATCATCTGAACATTCCGAAACCGCTGCCAGGCGAACCGACCCTGCTTACGCACGATGAAGTACGGACGGCGTTTCATGAATTTGGCCATGCCTTACATGGAATGTTTTCAAATGTGAAGTATCCGCGATTTAGCGGCACCAGCGTGCCGCGCGATTTTGTCGAGTATCCTTCACAAGTTAACGAGATGTGGGCAAGCTGGCCGGAGGTGCTGAAGAACTTCGCTAAACATTACAAAACGGGAGAGCCGATGCCACAGGCACTCTTCGATAAAGTAGTTGCGGCAGAGAAGTTCAATCAGGGTTACAAGACGACTGAGTACCTTGCCGCTTCACTGCTCGATCAAGGCTGGTATCAGCTCAATCCTTCAGAAATACCCAAGGATGCAATGGCTTTTGAAGCGGCGGCGCTAGACCAAGCCGGGGTCGATTTTCCACCGGTGCCACCGCGTTATCGCAGTCCATATTTCTCGCACGCTTTTTCCGGAGGATATTCCGCGGGATATTACTCGTACATCTGGAGCGAAGTACTAGATGCCGACACGGTGGAATGGATCAAGGAACATGGCGGATTAAAGCGCGAGAATGGCGATCGCTTCCGGCAAACGTTGCTCAGTCGCGGTGGTTCGGCTGATGCGCTGAGTTTGTTCAAGAATTTTGTTGGGCGCGATCCTTACATCGAGCCGTTGCTGAAGCGGCGTGGACTAGAAGGGAAGCCGGCAGGGGACGATTCCAAGTCGGCGATTGAGTAGGCAAAGCCGTAGCATGAGCCGCGGCCAGCGACTCCAGTAAGAGCGACTTCACCGCTTGGGTCTAACATCGTTCCGCAAACCTCCACGCGCTAACTTGTTCCGTTCGGTTTGTAGCCGCGTCTGGGTGAGGCGCGACACGGCTCGCAGAGCCGTGGCTACAGCAGACGAGCCGAGCCGTCGACGCATGTTTTGCCGACATTTGCTCTGGCAAAACGGGAATCTTGCCTGAAATTGACGATTGAGTTTTAGCTATGGCCGACCCCATCAGTCCATCTCCTGTTGCTCCCGAAGCGGGCCCTGCCCCCAACACGCCGGCGCCGGATCGCGCGGATCTTCGGCCGGAAAACATTCAAGACGCCGTTATTCGCCTGGCTGGGAATTCGCAGGACGGGATTCAAACGGCCGGCGCATTTCTCGCACGGCTTGCGGGACGCAGCGACCAGGATGTGATGACTTACATGACGATTCCCGCGACAATTTCCGGCGGGCCCTCGATCTTTCAAGTACGCATCGGTTCGGGCGAAGTCTTGTCGGCTGGTGATGAAGCCGATTTTCTTGTCGCCTTCTATCAGCATAGTTACCAGGACCACATCGATTTTGTGCGCGAAGGCGGCGTGGTGCTTTACGATTCGGATAACGTTGAACCGAATCTGGACGACAAACGTTTCGTTTATGTTGGCGTGCCGATTACCGGATTAACGGTTGAGGCCCTTGGCGGGACGGCCAAGGACAAAGGCAAAAACATTTTCGTTCTCGGCCTTATCACCAAAATCTTCAGTCTCGATGTGGAGAAGCTAAAGAAAATCATTACCGAAAAATTCGCTGGCAAAGATGAAAGCATTGTCAACACCGCCTTGATGGCGTTTCAGGCCGGCTACGCTTATCCGGTCGGCAAAGTGCTCACGCATCAGTATCAATTCGAACAAATTCCCAAACAAGCCGGCGCCCCCGCCCAAATTACGATGGATGGAAACCAGGCGCTCGCCTACGGATTGATCGCCGCAGGGGTGCGTTACGGTGCGGGTTATCCGATTACGCCGTGGTCATCGGTGATGGAAGCATTGCGACGCGAGCTGCCGAAGTATGGCGGGATTTTCGTGCAAGCGGAAGATGAACTCGGCGCCGTCTCAATCGCGCTCGGTTTTTCTTATTCCGGATATCTGGCGGTAACGGGCAGCGCCGGGCCGGGAATTTCGCTTAAGACAGAAGCAATCGGTTGGGCGTCGATGGCGGAGATTCCGCTCATTATTTGCAATATCCAACGCGGCGGCCCCAGTACTGGATTACCGACCAATGTCGAGCAGAGCGATTTGCATCAGGCAATTTACGGCGGACACGGCGACAGCCCTCGTGTCGTCCTCGCGGCCGCGACGGTGGAAGATTGTTTTTATATCGCGATCGAAGCGGCCCGGATCGCGCGCAAGTACAGCACCCCCGTTTTTATCTTGAGCGATACGTCGCTGGCGACGCGGATCGAAGCGTTCGATGAACCGGATCTTTCGAAATTGATGGTCGATCCAAAACCCGACCTCTCGCCCCGTCAGACTTTTAAGCCGTACCCAGTAGACGCGATTACGCAGCATATCCCCCCCGGCACGCGGATTCTGGACGGCAAATATCCGCTTTTGTCGGGCCTCGAGCACGACGAAATGGGTCACCCCACGGGCAGTCCGAAATTGCACATGGTGATGACGGCGAAGCGCCGCAATAAGTTGCGCAAACTCGCCGAGGAAATTCCGGTGCCGGAAATTTATGGGGACGAGGAGGGCGACGTTCTCCTGATCGGCTGGGGATCGACCTATGGCCCGGTCCACGACGCGGTGAAACAGGCGCGCGATCACGGAGAAAAAGTCGGTGCGATTCATTTGCGCCACATTCATCCG
>QHQU01000228.1 GCA_003219925.1 Verrucomicrobiota bacterium | reverse complement strand
GAAGTTGTCGCCGAAAAGTGCCTGAATTTCAATGAGCCGGCCGACGGAGGGGCGAGCTCCGGCGAGACCCGGCGTTGTAGCGCAGCCATCCTGGCGGTGGATAGGCCGGGCATCTGGCCTGGGTCCTTACAGCTAAGATCAACCGGCAAGATGCCTGTCTACTGGCTCACCCGTGACGGCATTTCTGAACAAACAGCTAATTAGTGATTGTGGTTGGCGTGCCGACGCTGACCGACTTGAAGAAATTTTCCGCCATGAATTCCGGCATCCGGATGCAGCCGTGGGAAGCGGGATAGCCAGGGAGATATCCGGCATGCATTCCAACTCCTCCATGAATGCGCATAAAATAAGGCATGGGTGCGCCTTTGAAATGAGTGCCGGGCGGCTTCGGATCGACGCCCAACTCGACATTTGGCTTTACGACATTATCGGCGGCATCGACGTAATCGCCGTATTTGCTCGAAACATGGTTCACATCCTTTTGCTGAATCGCGAAACGGCCGATGGGAGTGTTCAATCCTTCGCGCCCGGTGGATAACTGGGAGATACCTACCAGTTTTCCGCCCTTATAAAAATAGGCGCGTTGCTCACCGAGGCTGATTTTCACGCTTGGTTTTCCGTCCATATCATCACCGTCCCAGTAGGAAACGTTGTCCTGGGGTGCACTGGACGAAACCGGGCCCGGGCCATAAACCCCTCCTAGATACTGGGTTTGGCTAGAAAAACGGGGGTCCTCTCCGCAGCCGACCATCAAGAGCGTGCAAACCGTCGCAACCAGCCCTGCAATTACCGCTCTGTCCCCTCGTTTCATCAATCGCAGAGGACGTTCCGTAGCGGGCGTTTAAAGTCAAGGAATGGCCGGTTCGGACCGCCGGCAAAATGCCGAAGCTCGGCACGCTAGTGGGCTTGAATTTTGCTTTTGAATGCTTCTACTTTGCAGCTCCGCGATCTTCCCATGCCAACCTACGAGTATGCCTGCCTCAAATGCGGGCAACATTTCGATGCTTTTCAATCGATGCGGGACGAACCCTTTCGGGAATGTCCCAAGCATCTTTGCCGGCTGGAAAAATGGGGCCACGGCAAGGTGAAACGGCTGCTGGGCAAGGGCGCCGGAATTATCTTTAAAGGTTCGGGGTTCTATACCACCGACTATCGCAGCGACTCCTATAAAGAGTCGGCGAAAAAGGAAACGCCGGCTTCGGAAAAACCGAAAACCGAGACAAAGGCGGAAAAACCCGCAGCCAGTCAGCCAGAGAAAAAGAGCGAATGAAAACAGCAACCGCCATTCAACTAACGTGTCCGGAATGCCGGCGCGATAATGAACCCGAGCGCATCTATTGCCACGACTGCGGGGCCCGCCTTGACCGTTCCGCGCTGGCGGGACGCAGGACGGGGAAGATCGAAACCTCGGAGGAATTGCACAAGCGGATGCGAGGGATGTTCAGTCAGCGCCGGATCAAAGCGCAATTGTTTTTTTTCAAGAGCGCCAAGTTGATCCTCATTGCGATCGCCGCCGCGGCGCTCTTGGTGATGTTAATTGCGCCGGAGGTTCCTCCAGCAGTGAAATCCGAAGAGTTCCCACCGCAAATCAACCTGAACTTGGAAACACTGACGGAATCGCGCCAGCCGCAGACGATGCAATTCTCCGAGGAAGGTGTCAACGCTTACCTGGCCAGCGCGCTGAAGCGCAAAAAGGAAAAACTGAATCATCCACTAATTAATTTTGAGCGGGCACTGGTTGCTTTCAGCGAAGGGAATTGCCGGGTCACCATCGAGCGTTCCATTTTTGGTTATTCGATCTTCACTTCCGGCGATTATGCCGTTCAGATCGAAGGTGGAAAGGTCAAGACATCGCCAAGAAGCGGAGCCATTGGAAGGATGCCAGTTGATCCTAACGTTATGCCATACGCTGGTTTTCTATTCAGCGATGTTGTGGCAGCAATGGATCGCGAACATAAGCTGCTTAATAAGGTCGGTTCGATCCAGCTGCACGAGAAAGAGATCGCGGTTACCTCGGCGCAATAAAAACATCTCTTTAGCGTTTACGCAATCTTTTTGCCTCTCCCTTGGCAAAGGGAAAGATGAAAGTGAGGGATTTCTTAGTCCAAAGTTGCCTCGTTCAAAAATGGGAATTTCAGTTTCCGACTTTTGCTCCCCTGCTCCAAGAGCGCGAGAAGAGGCCGTTTCAGTGCGCGTTCGTGCCAAAACAACTACTGAACATGTACATCAAAAGCCGGCGGCTTGTTTGCACAATGCCGCCGGCTGGTGTGAGTTAGTTTTCTTAAGCGATGCCCATTGTCGCCAGGAGACGGCGATCAATTATTCCATCCGCTGGCAGACCATGTCTCCGCTCATAGACCCGAATCGCATACCGAGTCCGCGGACCCATTACGCCATCGACTGGGCCGCGATAATATCCAGAACGGGCGAGCCGTTCTTGCACGCGCGCAACAGTTGATCCGCTGGAACCGCGATAGACGCTCCGGTTATAGTAGGACGGATAACTCGAGCCATAATAGTTGGCCCCGTATCCGTAAGGGTAGGTATAGCCGTACGAACCGTACGGATAACCGCCATAATAGGAGCTGCCGTAGTAGGGGTACCCGCCGTAATAAGAGTAGCCGCCGTAATAGGGAGAGCCGCCGTAGTATCCTCCATAAAACGGAACGCCTATTCCGACATTCCAAATTACGCTGCTACCGCTCCGAAAGCGATCACCACGCCAATGATTTCTGTGATTGCTAGTGTTCGTTACAAGCGCCTGGCCGTTTCGCGTTTGGACAACGCGCGTCTTGGCGAACGCGGGCGTCGTCAGCGAAAGTGCGACAATGGCACTGAGAATTAGTAATTTTGCCTTCATATTCTTATAAAAATTAGACGGCCGGGGACGTAAATCCTTCAATTTTTCCGTAAACTTCGGAACTACTTTTGTGCGCGTCAGTTATGGTCAGCGTAGCCATGGTGTTCAATTTGGCCCTGGAACCAGCGCTCCAAGAGTTCGTCCCACACCAAACTGGAGCGCCGAGACCCGCTTCATTTCCGTCGCCCATTACACAAAATCCTTCGTCCAACGAAGTGGCTACAAAGCTTTGTCTATGCTGGTTATCAACCGTGTTAAACGATAACATCGATCGGTCGTGTCTAAATTAGGCAAAGCAGCAGGAGTCTTCGGTTTTATCCTGATTTGTAGCGCCCTCCCGGCTGCGCCACTCGAGCGAAGCATTAGCCCCTCCCGGCAATTCATCATTTTCGGCGGCAACAGGATTCTGCGTAGTGCCGTCTCCGATGCCGCCGAGCGAGTGAAATCAAAATTGCTCGCGCTCCTGCAATCGCGCGACCAATGGTCGGTTCCTATTTTGCTGAACCTGCAACGACCACAGGCCAACGCACCTGAGGTCCCGGCGGTTCTGCTCAACTTTAGCCAAACCGGTGCTGGACTGAAAATTCAACTCGACCTTTTGGTCGACCGAGATTTTCAGCCCCCAGTTTTGCAGCGGGAAGTCTTGCGCGCCCTTCTACTGGAACTGAGCTATCGCGCCTTGCCATCCTTACCGGCAGGCACCCCGTACGTCGCGCCCCCAGATTGGCTGCTTGATGGAATTCTCACTTTGGACAACGAGAGCCCGGAAGTATTTGAGGGGCTCGACAGCGTTGCTGCGAGTCCGCCGGTACTGAAAATTTTTCTGGCTCAGAACCCCAGGTTGCTGGATTCCCAATCGCGCGCTCTTTACCGCGCTTGCGCCAGTGCCCTGGTGAGAATTTTGCTCGAGCATGAAAATGGGCGCCTGCAACTCAACCGTTACATCGCCGACTTGCCGCGTGCTTCGGTCGACGCGCTTTCGGACTTGGGGGCGCATTTTCCATGGCTCGGAAAGGACCCGGATTCGACGGAAAAGAATTGGCGCGAAAACGTTGTCCGGGTGGCCAACGAACGGCGGTTTGCGCTTATTACGTTTGCGGCCACTTCAGAGCAGCTCGACGAATGTTTGCGGACGAAAATCGCACAGGACCGGGGGAAAAAGAATTCGCTCAATCTGGAGGAGGCCGTCCGCGCCAGCCGGCCGAACATCGATACCAGGGCCGCGACCGAATTAGGGCAGCGTTTGACTCTTTTGGGTGCGCGCGCGCATCCTTTGCTGCGCGCAGTGGTGGTTGATTATCAACTGGCGGCGGAATTGCTCGCTCGCAAGAAGAGGCACGGTCTGGCCAAGCGACTCGCCGGTAGCGCAGCATTGCGCGAAAAGATCGCAGCTCGTATGAGCGAGGTGGATGATTTTATGAATTGGTATGAGGCGACGCAGGCAAAGACGGCGAGTGGAGCTTTTCGCGATTACCTGCACGCGGTTGACAGTAGCGAACAGGTTCCGCGTCGGCGCGATGCTCTTTCGGTTTATTTGGACGCTCTTGAGACGCAGCTGCAGTGATTAGGACCGGCGCGTGATTTGCTCGACTGAGGCTTGGCCGTTATCCTGCTAAGCGCTTTGGCGCAATATCACATATGCAAAAGATTGGATTTACCGAAGCGCTCGATTCGATTGTGGCGAGCGACCCACGTTACCAGCGGGAGGCGTATATTTTTCTGCGAGACGCGCTCGATTTTACGACCAAACAACAGAAGAAGCTCAAAGGTGCGGCGATTCGGCATGTCGCCGGGCCGGAACTACTCGAAGGTGTCCGCCAGTACGCGCTCAAGGAATTTGGCCCGATGGCATTGAGTGTTCTTTCTCACTGGGGCGTC
>QHQU01000198.1 GCA_003219925.1 Verrucomicrobiota bacterium | reverse complement strand
CACACGATTTTGCCAGCGCGGTCATGCGGCTGTTCGCCGTCAAAAGATGCGGATAAATCCAGCCACATTTCTGATCGAGCCAGACATCAAGAAAACCTTGATCACCCCAGCTGGAGGTCGCCGGCTCCGTCACCTGCTGGGTCGGATTTTGTTCGAGAAATTCGCTCGGCGTGATCAGCGGCAATTTATTTTCCGCCGCCGCCAGAATCAGGTGCTCAAGAAAAATTGGTCCTTCAAACCACCAATGTCCGAAGAGTTCGGCATCGAAAGGCACTGTCATGATTGGATTCCAATCATCAGCTTGCAGACTTTGAAGTTCGGCGACGCATCTCTCGATAAAATGATGGGCATGCCGGCGGGCCGTTTCTTCCGCGACCGCGCGATCATAAATTTGTTTCGCAACACCGCGGCCGGTGACGCAATGGTATTTTATTCCCGTAAAGTCGTTTCCGGGTAGCGGTGCAAGCTCCTTGGCTGACAAATCGAAACCGATATCGCGATAGAAATCGCGATAAGTCGGATCGCCGGGATATCCCTGTTGTGCGCTCCAAACCTGACGGCTGGCCTGGATATCGCGAGCGAAAGCGGCTGGTCCCGCCCTTGTAAAGCATGGTGCAAAAGTTCCGCGCCGCGCTGGCGGCACGGCCTGGTCAAACGCATGGGCATCGACGACGAACCAGCGAAGATTTTCCGCCTGCAACGACTTTGCCAAGCCGGCGGAGTAAGCGCATTCTGGCAGCCAAAACCCACTCGGTTCGCCGCCGAATGTCTCGCGGAACTGATCGCACCCGATCGCAATCTGTGCGTTCGCCGCCCCTGGCGATTGCTGCAAAATCGGAAGAATCGCATGCGTCGCCGCACTGGCCATTATCTCAACCGCGCCAGTCCCGCGGAGCTGCCGAAAAACTCCAAGCAGATCGCAATCCCATTCCTCGACAAAGGTGCGCCGTGTCTCCGCAAAAAATTCGCGATAGAACTCCGAGAGCGACATCAAATTTTTCTCGGCGCGATTGCGTTCGCATTCGCGCTCCGCCAACGCAATCAGCAAATCGAGATGTCTGATGTAGCGGTCGCGCAAGAGCGGATCGGCTAGCATGGCGCACAGGGTGGGCGAAACCGAAAGAGTGAGTTTGAAACGAACGCCTCGGCGAAGCAGGCGCCGGATCATTTGCAGGAGCGGCACATAGCTCTCGCTGATCGCTTCGAATAGCCAGTTTTCTTCGCGAAAGAATTCGTGCTCTGGATGCCGCACGAAAGGCAAATGTGCGTGGAGAATGAGGGCGAGTGAGCCAGTGCCCTTCGTCATTCCGAGCGAAGCGAGGAACCTCGCGAGTGGAGCGCTGATTCTGTATGTCGAGAGATTCTTCGTCGTCTGCGCGACTCAGAATGACAACGCTCTGGATTTCGCCCAAAAAGCGCGTGGAAAACGAACGCCAGAGAACCGGTCATAACCTCATCCCGAGCGAAAACGCCTGTCCGGCTCGGGATCCCGCGGCGAAACCTGAAAGCTCATTTCAACGGGATCCCTCGCTTTTGCTCGGGATGACCAAATTTCGCAGGCCTCGCTATAGCGTCCGGCAAAAATCCTGGAAGCGATCGAGTCCTTTCTTGATTATATCGATGCTAGTGGCGTAGCTGAGCCGAACGGTGCGATCGTCGCCGAAGGCAGCGCCTGGCACGACTGCGACATTCGCCTTACTAAGAAGGCGATCGGCAAAATTTTGCGAGGTCAGCCCGAGTTGGCTGATATTCACCAGCACGTAAAACGCTCCCTGCGGTTTGACGGCCGTCACGTTCGGAATCTTGGAGATGCGATCAAACATGTAGTTGCGGCGCATATCGAATTCATCGCGCATGTCCGCAATCGGCTGCTGATCGCCCTTGAGGGCGGCGAGTGCACCGCGCTGCGCGAAGGAGCATGGGTTCGCTGTGCTGTGACTTTGAATGGAATCGACAGCTTTCGCTACTGCCTCTGGCGCCGCCAAATAACCGAGTCGCCAGCCCGTCATCGCGTATGATTTACTGAAACCGTTGACCGTAAGGGTAAGATCGTAGGCTTCTTTCGAAAGTGATGCGATGCTGACGTGTTTTACGTCGTCGTAAACGAGCTTCTCGTAAATCTCGTCCGATAAAATGTAAATGTCTTCGCCGGCGGCGATGTCGACCAGCGCTTCCATTTCCTCGCGGGTATAGACTGAGCCGCTCGGGTTTCCGGGCGAATTCAAAATTAGCATTTTCGTGCGGGGCGTCATCGCGTTCTCAAAATCCTCCGCGCGGATTTTCCAGCCGTTTCGCTCGCTCGTTGGAATGATCACGGCCTCGGCTCCGGCCAATTTCACCATATCGGGATAGCTTACCCAATAGGGAGCCGGAATAATGACTTCATCACCGGGCTGGCAGGTGGCGAGAATGGCGTTGTAACAGGCATGCTTCGCGCCGTTGCTCACCACTACCTGTGTGGGTTTGTAATTGAGCCCGTTGTCTGCTGCTAATTTTTCTGCAATCGCCTGCCGCAACTCCGGAATGCCGGAGCTCGGGGTATATTTGGTGAATCCACTTTGCAGAGCGCTAATCGCTGCCTGCTTGATGTGTTCGGGCGTATCGAAGTCCGGTTCGCCTGCGCCAAATCCGCAGACGTCGATACCCTCTGCTTTCATCGCTTTCGCTTTGGCGTCGATGCTGAGGGTGAGGGAGGGAGTGAGTTGGCTGGCGCGACCTGAGATTTCCATGGGAGTAGTAGTAGTCATAACTTATTATTTCTGGCGGTAAAACTCGTCAATCAGCGGTTTAAAATTGTTCTCGTCAACCTGCACGATCTTCATCTCGCGTTGGGCGTTCTCAATGGAATCGGAAGCATGCGCGGCATTGATCATGATGGTTTGGCCAAATTCTTTTCGAATTGAACCCGGTGGCGCCTTGCTGGGATCGGTCGGACCCAATACTTCTCGAATTTTTTGCACCGCATCCTCGCCTTGATAAACAATTGCGATGCATTTTTCCGTGCCGGGTTCGCCCTTTTGAGCTGACGCGATTTGGCTTGGCCGCCCGCCGGACATAAATTCTACAATGTCCCCCCACGCGCCCCGACCTTTTTCGGTTCCGAGTTTTTCCTCCAGCACCCGCAAGACCGGTCCGTAAAATTCTTCCGCCTGCGCCACGCTCATGCGGTGAACCTTGAATCCAATGATGTAGAGCCCGGTACGCGAAAAAACTTCGATCACGCCGCCTGGTCGTAAATTAGGAAATTTGAAGTTGTCTGGCTTGATCAGAACGAGCGTCTTTTCAACCTTCGTCCCGGCCGGATATTCGATCACTTTTTCCAAAATCCCCCCGTCCGTGTCGGAGAATTCGGCCCATAGTTTTAGGTCGCGTTCCACCTGATCAGGCTGAATCGCAGTCAGCACCCCAGGTTCGAAATAGGTGACCTTGCCAGTCTCATCTGCGATGTAGTCGCCGAAAGTATCGCGAATTGTTTCGCCGCTCGTCCGCTCGTTCACGATATGGCCGACAGTGCGATGAACCTTGGACACGGCGTCCTCGCCGCGAAAAACGAGAAAGAGGACACGCGGCCGTTGACCATTGATCTTACCGGTAAAATTCCGCCGCACGTATTCGCGAATCAGTTCCTGCGTGGCGCGGTGCCGGGATTCCGTTTCCGTTACAATCGTTTCGGCATACCGCTTCACCAGCTCGGCGCCGGGCGCGAACATCCGCCCCGCCACGACATCCAGCCCGGTCCGCGAAATTAGTCGCGCCACAATTCCGCCGGTGCGCGATTTGCGCATCGAATAAGGCGTCACCATGGCGTAGGAAAGTTCCTGCATAAATTTCTCCGGCGGCCCTGATTAAACCGCCTAGATGCAGGTGGAATCGAAGTCGCCTGAGCCGAAGAAAATGCGGGTTGCACAGTGTGCCGTCAACCGCGTTTTTGCTCGTCCCCAGCGGAGCCGAGGTCTCCCGCTGGCGTTAGCCTAAATGTTTCGCATCGGGATACCTCCCAGCCTTCGCATAAAGCCTACGGCGCGGCAGGCGACTGCGCTCAGGATGACAAGCTATTGCGATCCACTTTCCCCGACGGCGCGTTTCCACTATGGCGATCCCGTTTCGCTTCAGCGCGCGGACCAACTGAGCCTCTTGGTCGCGCAAAATACCCGAAAAAATCAACCGCTGAGCGCGTTTTAGTTTTGGCAAAATCTCAATCAGCAATTCGCTGAACAGATTTGCGGTGATGATTTCAATTCTCGGCGAAAACAACCACCGCCGCACGTCGGCGACGCGAAAATCGATGTTATCGAGCTTATTTCGTCGCGCGTTTGCTCTTGCGGTCGCGATTGCCACCGGATCGTCATCGATCGCAATCACGCGCTTTGCTCCGAAGCGTGCCGCCGCCAATGCAAGAATTCCGGTTCCGGTGCCAAGATCAAGCAACGTCCTCTCTGGTTCTGGGGAGCGCAGGCTGGCAGCCTGCGCTCCCCAGAACCGAGTGCATCGCTCTAACAAACGCAACGACATCGCCGTCGTCGGGTGTTCTCCCGTCCCAAAGGCTGCGCCCGCCGGAATGAGTAAACTCCTATTCTTATTTCTGCTGCGATTCTTACTCGTGACCGATCGATAGATTGTTAGTCGATTTCCGATTTTGATCGGCTCCGATTTTTGCGATCGCGAAAATTCCTTCAGCCAATCGCGCGGCAACTTTTCGATCGTCCCGCCAAAGCGAAAGCGAATTTTTTCCAAATTGCGCCGGCTGCTACCGGCAATTTCCGCGATCGCACTTTTGCGATCTGGTCTCGAAATAATGGCGAGCCGGCGGCCCCCTATTTCACACAACGGCGCTTCGTTGGCTGCGAGCCAGACCGCGCTGGCTCGCTTTCGCCAAACGAACATCAACCCACCACCAAAAAAATTATTTCTTGTCCGCGCTTTCTGTCTTTTCCTTCTTCGCCATTTTCTGCGCTAACCCGGCGACAAACTTCGCGTACTGATCGCTGTCGAGGGTGAAGGTTCCCAGCATGTAATTCGTATCCGTCCAATCCCAATTCTGATCGGAATCGTTGTAGATCATCTTTGTCGTCTTGCCCTGCGCGTACTGATGATGAAGGGGATCGGCGCCTGGCGGATTGGTTATCCTCGACGAACCGCCGAGACCACCTTCGACCAAATGGCCGGTAAAGGTGGCGACGTTTCCGACGGCAATGATGTGATCTTTGCCTTCGATTTTACGCGTGATTGGAACGTAAACAGTTTTGAAATTCTTCGACCCGTTATTCGAAGGCAGGACGGCTGCTGCGATTGCTTCCAACGCTTTGCGTTGTTCGGGATTGGCTTTCTCGTCGATGTAATTCGTGGAAAAATTCCATTTCCCGAACGAATCCATCATCGTCTGGTTTTCCGGGCTCTGCGCATAATTGGCCACGGCCAGTCCATCGAGTTTCACGTTTCCGTAATTGCCCTTCTGAATAAAAAGAACTTGATTGCCGCCACAGGTTGCCCGGGTCGGCTTGGAATCGAACCAGCAGGGGCAGGCCGCATTACAGGAACAGGCTTCCTCAAGTTGACCCGTAATTTTCCATTTCGTTGCCTTTGTTTTGTCGTCTTTCGGCGCGCCCAGCACGAGAGGCGCTGCCATGGCTGCTGCTAGGGCGAGGAAAATAGCCTTCATACAGAAAGTTTAAAGCTCGTTTTCGCGCCCGCGACAAGTTTAAAAATTCATCGCTAAATTTGCCGGCCACGCTACCCTTTCGCCTTCCAATTTCCCATGCGCAGCGCCGGCATCCACCACATCACCGCGATTGCGGGAGATCCGCAACGCAATCTCGACTTTTACACCGAGGCGCTCGGGCTGCGTCTGGTCAAGCGGACCGTGAATTTCGACGATCCCGGGAGCTATCATTTTTATTTTGGCGATAACATCGGGAGTCCCGGAACGATCATGACATTTTTCCCCTGGCCAGGAGCGCGACGAGGCACCCGCGGAAGCGGGCAGGTGACCACGGTCAGTTTCGCCGTTCCGCGGAATTCGATGGCATTTTGGAAAGAGCGATTGCGTGCAACTCATGTGATCGCCGAGGAAATCGAGGGGCGATTCGGATGTAACGCCTTGCGCTTTCTCGATCCTGATGGGTTGCAGCTCGAGCTCACCGTCATCCCGAGCAACGTCGAGGGATCCCGCCGCGAAACCTTTAAGGTAACTTCCACGGGATCCCTCGACTTCGCTCGGGATGACGGGAGCCCCTCCGCGCGCGCTATTCGCGGATTCGCCGCGCCGACTCTCGAAGTCAGGAATCCCGAGAAAACTGAAAAATTACTCACCGAGATTCTGGGATTCGAATTTGTTGCGGAAGAAAATAACCGGCGGCGTTTCCGCGGCAGCGGCTCAAACGCGTCCGCGGAAATCGATCTGGTCTCATCGGAAGCCGGCTTCGGCCAGATCGCCGCTGGCACGGTGCATCACATTGCCTTTCGCGCTGCCGATGATGATGAGCAGCTGAAGGTGCGCGAGCAGCTTGTCGCGCGAGGTCTCAACGTCACGCCCGTAATCGACCGCCAATATTTTCACTCAATTTATTTTCGCGAGCCCAACGGAATCTTGTTCGAGATCGCCACCGACGGACCTGGATTCCTTATCGATGAACCAGCCGATGCCTTGGGCGAAACCCTAAAACTTCCGCCAATTTATCAGTCAAAGCGCGACGAGATCGAGCGCGTGCTTCCCACCATTCATCTCCGCCACTCGGCCGCATCATGAACGATTTCACTTACCAATTTATTCCTGGGACCGGCGATCGAACACTGCTCTTACTGCACGGCACCGGCGGAAACGAAAATGATTTGCTTCCGCTAGGTCGCGCCATCGATCCCGACGCGTCCCTGCTCAGTCCGCGAGGAAAAGTTTTGGAAAACGGTGCCCCGCGATTTTTTCGGCGGCTGGCTGAGGGTGTTTTCGATGAAAAAGATGTTGTCGCGCGGGCACACGAACTCGCAAATTTTGTTTCCGTTGCGGCCAAAAAGCATGGTTTCGATCAGAACACGCTGGTCGCGATCGGCTATTCCAACGGGGCAAATATCGCCTCGGCGATGATACTGCTCGGTGTATTGAAATTTCGCGGTGCGATTTTGTTTCGGCCAATGGTCCCCCTTTCACATCCGCCGGAGACCGCGTTAGAAAATTGTGCCGTCCTGATCTGCGGCGGGCGGTTCGATCCAATTGCTACGCCACATCAGGTCAACGCGCTGGTCGAATTGTTGCTTGGCCGAAACGTCGAAGTTGAGGTGCGAATGCAGGAAAGCGGTCATGAATTGACTAACGCGGATGTGGAGGCAGCGCGAGACTGGCTTGCAGCGAGCGCCATTGCATAGGAAAAAGGAAGCTCGCTTATGCTCGTCGTCATGAATGCCAATGCCACGGAAGCGGAAATCGCCGGCGTCGTCCGCGTGATTGAGGCGCTTGGCCTGCGCGCGCATACCATGCCCGGCGCCACTCGTACCGCCATTGGCATCACCGGCAACAAAGGCGCGATAAGTTTGCAGCATTTCGAAAATCTGCCCGGCGTGGCCGAGGCCATTCGGGTGAGCAAACCTTACAAACTGATCACGCTCGATTTGAAACAGGACCGAACGATTGTCGATATCGGCGGTGCGAAGATTGGCAATGGCTCGCTCGCCATCATCGCCGGGCCATGCGCGATCGAAACGCGGCAGCAGACCTTTGCCGTCGCTGAGGTGGTAAAAAAAAGCGGTGCCAAATTTTTCCGTGGCGGCGCCTTCAAACCACGGACCTCTCCCTATGCCTTCGCCGGTTTGGGCGAGGAAGGCCTAAAGATGCTGGTGGAAGTTCGCGAAAAATTTGGTCTAAGAATTGTTAGCGAGGCGCTGGACGAGCCAGGAGTCGATCTGGTCGAAAAATATGCCGACATGATTCAGATCGGCGCGCGCAACATGCAAAACTATACGCTACTTCGGCGAGTCGGGCGTTCCAAGCTGCCGGTATTGCTCAAGCGTGGGATGGCCGCGACCCTGGAGGAATGGTTGCTCGCGGCCGAATACATCATGTCGGAAGGCAATTACCAGGTCGTTCTTTGCGAACGCGGTGTCCGCACCTTTGCCCAGCACACCCGCAACACTCTCGATCTCGCGGCCGTGCCGGCGGTGCGACGTATCTCGCATTTGCCCATCATCATCGATGCCTCGCACGGTACCGGCAAAAACTACATGGTCACCCCGTTGGCACGTGCCGGAGTTGCGGTCGGCGCAGATGGTTTGATGATTGAAGTGCATTGCAAGCCGGAAGAAGCGCTTTCCGATGGTGCGCAGGCCCTCACGCTCGACGAGTTCGAGCAAATGGCGGACGAAGTACGCGCGATCCACGAAGTGATCAACTGATCGCCACGCGCTGTCATCCCGAGCCGCCGTAGACGGCGAGGGACCTCTCATTTGGTCACGCGTTCCACCATCAAGTGTGAGTCCACACCAACTGTGAGGTCCCTCACTTCGTTCGGGATGACGGAGGAGCGTAGGATGACAGCTTTAGAAAATTCGCGAGCAACGTCCTGCCTTCACCGGTCAGAATCGATTCCGGATGAAATTGCACTCCGTGAATCGGGAATTCGCGATGTTGCAGCCCCATGATTTCACCATCATCGGATTCCGCGGTGATGATGAGTGAATCCGGCAGACGATCGCGCCTTACCACGAGGGAATGATAACGGGTGGCTTCGAACGGCTGCGACAGGTTTTTGAAAACGCCCCCGCCGTGGTGCGAAATTACGGATGTTTTCCCGTGCATCAATTTCGGGGCACGCGCAATTTCGCCGCCGTAAACTTCGCCGATACATTGGTGACCGAGGCAAACGCCGAGCAATGGAATTTGCGGTCCGAATTCACGAATGACGTCGCAACTGACGCCCGCGTCGCGCGGCCGGCCCGGTCCGGGCGAGATGCAGATGCGTTCCGGAACAAATTGTCGAATGTCAGCCGGGCCCGTCTCGTCGTTGCGTTTCACCAAAACGTCGGCCCCCAACTCGCCGAAAATCTGCGCGAGATTGTAGGTGAACGAATCATAATTATCGATCAGGAGGAGTTTCAATATGTCACCTCCTTCGCGCGCGCGATTGCGGCCAGGACCGCCATCGCCTTGCGCTCGGTTTCTTCGCGTTCACGCACCGGCTCAGAATCGGCCACGATTCCGGCGCCGGCTTGTACAAACGCTCTCCCGTTCTTCAAAACCACCGAACGCAGCGCAATGCAACTATCGCAATTCCCGTCGAAGCCGAACCAGCCGACCGCCCCCGCGTAAAAACCACGTCGAGCTTTCTCCAGCTCGGCGATGATTTGCATGGCGCGAATCTTCGGTGTGCCCGAAACGGTGCCGGCGGGAAAGGTCGCGCGAAAGGCATCGAAGGCGGTCAAACCATCACGCAACCGCGCCTCAACGTGCGAAACGATGTGCATGACGTGGCTGTAACGCTCGATCGTCATTTGCTCGGTCACGCGGACGCTGCCGATTTTCGCGATCCGGCCCAGATCGTTTCGCGCGAGGTCGATTAACATCACGTGTTCGGCGCGCTCCTTCGGATCGGCCAGCAATTCGCGCGCGTTTGCTTCGTCGGATCTCGGGTCTGTGCCACGCGGACGGGTCCCTGCAATCGGCCGTAGTTCCGCGGTGCGACCGCGCACCCGCACATGCAACTCAGGCGAACTGCCAAGTGCGCAAAACTCGTCGCCGAAGTTCAGCAAAAACATGTAGGGCGACGGGTTTCCAAAGCGTAGACAGCGATAAAGATCGAGGGGGTCGGCGGAAAATTCCGACTCGAATCGTTGCGACAGCACAACCTGGAAAATATCGCCTTCGCTAATGTATTCTTTCGCGCGGAGAACCATTTTCTCGAAGTCGATGGTGTTGCTCTTGAATTCTGCGGGGGGGTCGTCGCCCGCAGCTGGCGCCGCGATCGGTTGCAATCGCGATGACGCGGCCAGCTTTTCCAAAAGAGTCTCGATTTGTTTGTAGGCGCCGCCGTAAGCATCTTCCATGTTTTGCCGTCGAAGATCGGCCGAGACGATGATGCGCATCAGACGGAAACGGTGATCGAAGACAATGAGCGTCCCCGCGACCATGAACATCATCTCCGGCAATTCGAGGTCGTCACGGGGGTGGATCGGGACCTTTGGCTCGAAAAATCTAACTACGTCGTAACCGGCGAAGCCGACCGCCCCACCTTGGAAATGCGGAATGTCATCGCGCGGAACAAAGCGGAATTCGCCGAGGACCTCTTCCAATTCGCCGAGCGGATCGGAAGTGCTTCGATTGGTGACGGCGCCGGATTTGTCGCGAATGGCGACCTCGCCTGCGCGTTGGCTAACGATTAATAGAGGATCGATCCCAATAAGTGAAAAGCGTCCCGATTCCTCGTTGCGCTCGGCCGATTCGAAAAGAAACGACCATCCATCGCGCCCAATTTTTTGGAACGTCCCGACTGGCGTTTCGACATCGCCGACGATCTCAGCGACCACGGGAATCAGATTGCCGCGGCTGGCAAGCTGTCGGAACTCTTCGAGAGAAGTCATCGTCATCCCGAGCGTCAGTCGAGGGATCCCGTTGCGTTACCTTAAAGCTTTCCCAACGGGATTCATTCACTAACGCTCGGAATGACCATTGTAGAGGCGTTTGTGCCAAACGCCTACTCTGTCTCGTTTCGTCGACTGTTCCTGCAAAAAATCTTGCGCTGGTGAGGGCGCGAGCGATT
>QHQU01000197.1 GCA_003219925.1 Verrucomicrobiota bacterium | reverse complement strand
CGCCGCGTTCTCCAAAAGCTTTAATTGTTTCGGCGCCGATGCCGCGGGAACTGCCGGTGACGAGAACGACTTTGCCGCTGAAATCGAGTGGATCAGACATGCGCCGATCTTAGCCGGATATTATTGCCCGCAAAGCGATTGCCGCTAAGATTTCGGCGCTTTCTGTAGCGGCGCTCTATGAGCGCCGTGCGAAAGAGATACGGCGGTCATAGACGCCGCTACAAATACTTAAATGGCTTTACCGATTCGCATTCTCACTGCTGTCCCGATTTGTGATGGGCATGACAGCGCGATTAACACCATTAATCTCGAATTTATCCGCCACGGAATTGAAGTCGTTTACCTGGGATTTCATCGCTATGTCAGCGATATCGTGCGCGCGGCTATTCAAGAAGACGTGGCTGCGATCGGAATTTCCAGTTACAACGGCGGTCACATCGATTTTTTTGCCGATGTCGTTAGCCAATTGAAGAAGAAGGGGGCAAACGACATCGCGGTTTTCGGTGGGGGTGGGGGCACGATCACGCACGACGACGCCCGGCAAATGAAGCACAAAGGCGTCGACGAAATTTTCTTTGCCGGCACTTCGCTCACAGAAATGGCCGAGTATGTGAAAAAGCATTACGGCAAAAAGAAAAAGCGCCGCATGAAATCAAAGCCCGATCTTGTGCTGGCGCGGAAATTAACTGAACTCGAAGAGGCGGCCGGCAAAAAAGCAAAACACCGAACACCGAACAGCGAACATCGAACATCGAAAGTGATTGGTTTCACCGGTCCGGGCGGCGCAGGCAAAACGACCTTGATCGATGAACTGGTTTTGCGTTTTCTCCAGCGCGACCGCAAAACGCGTATCGCGGTTTTGTCGCACGATCCGAGCGTGATCGGCGAAGGCGCCTTGCTCGGCGATCGCGCCACCATGATCAACTCGCAGGACGATCGGGTGTTTATGCGGAGCATGGCTACGCGCGGGCAGGCTGGAGGACTTTCGCCCGCGACCGAAAGCTGTCTTGCGCTGCTGGCGCATTCCGGATTCGACTACGTCATCATCGAAACCGTCGGGACCGGCCAGGAGGCATTGCCGTTTCGCAACAAACTGGTGGATCAAACTGTATTGGTAATGAATCCCGATTATGGGGCGCGCTTGCAGTTGCAAAAGATTGTCATGCTCGATGTCGCCGACATTGTCGTGGTGAACAAAACCGATCTGGAGCGGGCCAAGGCGGCTTTGTCAGAAATCCAACAGCGATTGACGCAGAACAAACGAAAACAGGAGATCGTGGCCACAGTCGCCAAACGCCATCGCGATCCTGGCGTGGATGAATTGTTCGAGTTAATTACGAAGGAGAATACGTAAGCAATTTTTTGTCATGTCGAGCGCAGTCGAGACATCTCTGATTCTTATAGCTAGAGATCCCTCGACTTCGCTCGGGATGACAGGAACCCGGAATAAAACCTATGAGTAAACTTGGAGCAGTGGTTGAAGCAGTCGAAAAGCACGGGAGTTTCGTGCTCGAACAAGTTAAGCGGGCGCGGAGTGATGAAAAATTCGCGCAGGCAGTGACCGAGCGCTGGAACAAGGTCAAAGCGGAAATCCCGATTGCAAAAGCGCCGACCGGATTGCCTTTACCACGCCTCGCGTTACCCGAGATCGACGAACCGGGGGAAATCGCGCGCTATCTTTTTGGCGATGGTTTGCCGGGTGAATTCCCGTATTTGAACGGAGCTTACCGCGAGATGTACCTCGAGCCATTGCGCGAGATCGAAACCGGCAGTTACGGCAACAGAAAATCTCCAAACGGAGATTCCCACAACGGTGCGGGGCGCGTGTCGCGCGCAAAAATCCCGGAGCGGCCGGCACGGCCGCCACTACAGGAGGAACCGACTCGTTTGTTCTCCGGCCTGATGCTGGCTGAGGACACGAACAAGCGTTTCCATTTCTTGAGCGCGCATCAGCGCTCGAAACGTCTCAGCACCGCCTTCGATGGACCAACCCTCTACGGGATCGATTCCGATGCCGACGGCGTTTTCGGAAAAATCGGCGAGGGCGGAGTCGCAGTCGACACGGTGGAAGACGTCGTGCGGCTCTACGATGGCTTCGAGCTCGGCGCGCCGAATTTTTCTGCATCGATGACGATCAGCGGTCCGGCGCCGATCATCATGGCAATGTACATAGCGGCGGCCAAACGCCGTTTCGGTGCGAAAGTGGTGCCGAATCTGCGGGGCACGATTCAGGCCGATATTTTCAAGGAAGTGCAGGCGCAGAACGAAACGATTTTTCCGACAGAAGCGTCGCTGCGTTTTCTTTGCGACATGATTGAATGGACAACTGCGAACATGCCGCGCTGGTATCCGGTTTCGATCAGCGGTTATCACATCGGCGAAGCCGGATCAACACCGGTGCAACAAGCGGCCTACACCCTCTCCAATGGTTTCGCTTACGCCGAAATGCTGAGCGCGCGAGGCGTGCCGATCGATCAGTTCGCGCCACGACTCTCGTTCTTTCTCGATTGCGGGCTCGACGTCGAATACATCGCGCTGGCGCGGGTTTCGCGAAAAATCTGGGCGATCGGAATGCGTGACGTCTTTGGCGCGAACGCGCGCGGACAAATGTTCAAGCTGCACACGCAAACGAGCGGGCGCTCGCTCATCGCTGCCGAGTTCAAAAATAACCTAACCCGCACCGCAGCGGAATTGATGCTGGCCTATATGAACGCTACCAACTCGTGCCATTCAAACAGCGCCGACGAGCCGTTCACGACGCCGAGCGAAGAATGGATACGACTCGCGGCGCATGGGCAGGCGATCCTTCTGGAAGAATCTGGAATCTTTAAGCACACCATGAACATGTTGAGCGGTTCGCCCGGGATGAAGGCAGTAGAGCGCGCGGTTGAGAAAGCGATTCTCGATGAATTTCGTGAGATCGAATCACTCGGTGGCGTGCTCGCGGCAGTGGAGAACCGCTATCAGCGCAGTCAGATCCAAAATGCCGCCCACCGTTACGAGCAACAAATTTACGACGGCACCCGTCCGATTGTCGGATTGAATCGCTATCGCAACGGCGCGGATGAGATGCCGGAGATCGAATTGGTCCGCACTCCCCGGGCGAAACAAAACTTGCAAGTCGAGCGATTGAAGAAGTTCAAAAAGAAAAACGCGGAGAAGTCAAAAGGAGCGCTGGATAAATTGGGCGCGGTAGTTGAACGCGGCAAAAACTGTTTTCCTGCCTTGTTGGAAGCGGTGGAAGTTTGTTCCCTCGGCCAAATCACCGGCCGCTTGCAGGAAATCGTCGGGCGTTTTCGCCCGATGGTGTAGCTCCGCAGCGTGCGGGCTTCATTACAACGGATAAGACAGCGTCGCCCCGAGGACGGTCACGAGCAGCAGTACCACGGGGACGAGCACGAGAAAAACGACCAAGGTGTAGCCCATGACGTCGCGCGCGCGGAGGTGAAACAGTCCCAGAATCGGTAGCATCCAGAAGGGCTGCACGAGATTCGCGAGCGCTTCGCCCAAATCGTAGGCTGCCACGACCCAGCCCAAGTGCACTTTGAGCTCGTGCGCGGCGGCCATGACGTAGGGCGCTTCGACGACCCATTTCGATCCGCCGGACGGAACGAACACGCCGAGCACGGCTGAGTAGGTCGCAACTATCGCCGGAAAGGTTTGCGCGGATGAGACCCCGACGAACGCATCCGCGATTCGCTGATTCAGGTGGGTGGAAGTGATGATCCCTGCGATGCCTGCGTAGAACGGGAACTGGAGGATGACTCCCCACACTGCCGGCGTCGCGCCCTGCACGGCGTGCATGAGGCGCGCAGGAGTTTTGTGTAGTAAAAAACCGAGGAGCAGAAAGGTGAAGTTGACGATGTTGAGGTTGATCGCGTTCAGCGGTTCGCCAGCCTGCATAAAGTAGCGGACCAGATACGTGCCGCCGATGAGAACAATCAGCCAGTTGAGGATCGGGGAATGTTCGAGCCATTGGCCAGGAGTCGGTTTCACGACTGGCACCGGCGGTTCGATCTCCGATTTTCCGAGGACGATGCCGAGATCGCGCGCCGTTTTGCCGCGCCCGGCGGGCGGCGTGACCAGCCACATCACGGCAGTGACGAGCGCGATCTCGACGACGACAGACGCGAGGCTTTGCCAAAGAAAGATCGTGTGGCGGAACGGAATGATTCCGCCCGGGATCATGCCGTTGTGGGCGACGATCTCGCGGATCTGCGGTTGCAGCGCTCCCGGTGTAGCCATTTGTAGCGCAGCGGATCCGCTCAAACCCTGCGCCCAGACGCTGCCGAGCCCGAGGAAGCTGGCGGCGGCGAGCGCGCGATAGTCAACGCCCTCGACGCGGCGCGCGATTTCTTTCGCGAGCACGGCGCTGAAGATGAGGCTGAAGCCCCAGTTGAACCACGAGCTCGCCATGGCAAAGAACGCCACCAGCGCGACGGCGTTTCGCGGAGTTGTCGGCCATGCCGCTACTCTGCGAATGACTCCGCCCACCGGCTGCGAGGTGGCGAGCACGTGTCCGGTGATGATGATGAGCGCCATTTGCAATGTGAATGGGATCAACTCCCAGAAACCTTTTCCCCACGCATCGATCACTTGCGGCAGGCGCGACGGCGTAAGCGCGACGCCGGCGACAATCACGATCAGGGTGGCGAGGAGCGCGAAGACGAAAGCATCGGGCACCCAGCGCTCGGTCCAGTCCGTCAACGCCAGCGCTATGCGCGCGAACATTCCTGCCTCCGCGGGCGGGTTCGTGTTTTTTGCGGAGCGCGGGTCCGGGCGCTGCATCGCGAGTCAGCGCTTGAGCGCGACGTCGAACGGTGCGCCGGTCTTGGCGCGGACGTCTTCCACGGTGACGCCAGGATGCAACTCGGTGAGGACGAGCCCGCCACCCTGTTTTACTTCAAACACGCACAGGTCGGTGATGATCAGGTTAACCACCCCCAAGGCCGTGATAGGTAGCGTGCATTGTTTCAAAATCTTTGGACTGCCATCCTTGGAAGTGTGCTCCATTACTGCCACGACACGCTTCACTCCAGCCACGAGATCCATCGCCCCACCTGGCCCTTTGATCATCTTGCCGGGAATCATCCAATTCGCGATATCGCCATTGTCGGTCACCTCGAATGCGCCGAGAATGGCGAGATCGATGTGCCCGCCGCGAATCATGGTAAACGAATCGGCGCTAGAGAAATAGGCTGAGCCGGGGATCGACGTGATCGTCTGTTTGCCGGCGTTGATCAGGTCGGCGTCCACTTCGTCTTCGGTCGGAAACGGGCCGATGCCGAGAAGGCCATTCTCGGACTGCAGCGTAACGTTCATGCCTTTTGGAATGTAATTGGCCACCAGCGTTGGGATGCCGATGCCCAGGTTGACGTAATAACCGTCGCGCAATTCCTGCGCAGCGCGCTTCGCCAATAACTCACGGATCGGATTCTCTTTTTTTGAAGTCGTGCTCGCCTGCACAGTGCGAAACTCGATGCGTTTTTCGTAGCTCGCGCCCTGGATGATACGGTCGACGAAAATGCCCGGCGTGTGGATTTGGTCTGGATCCAGTTCGCCGATCTCGACGAGTTGCTCGACTTCGGCAACGCAGACCTTGCCGCAAGTGGCGATCATCGGGTTGAAGTTCCGTGAGGTTTTTCGAAAAATGAGATTGCCGGATTGGTCGCCTTTCCACGCCTTCACGAGCGAAACCTCGGCCGTGATGCCCGGTTCGAGCACGTATTCCTTGCCGTCAAAAACTTTTGTCTCTTTGCCCTCGGTCA
>QHQU01000196.1 GCA_003219925.1 Verrucomicrobiota bacterium | reverse complement strand
CCCCAGGACCAACGCGATCACCTCTTTCGGTTTAGCTCTAATGATGCTTATCCGCCGTTCCCCCTCTGGCAGGTTTTCCATCCTGCCTTTTGGAAAGCGAACTACGCCGACGGCGCAGTTTTTAAAGATAAAATCGTAATCGTTGGAGCCTCGTCGCAAATCCGGCACGACTTCATTGTTACCCCGTTGAATCCGACTACGCCCGGTCCGGCCGTTCATTTGCAGGTCATGGCCGCGACCGAGGCGCATGAATTTCTGCGGCAGACACCGACGCGCGTAATGCTCGGTCTCGTTCTGCTCGCGGGGATAATCGGATGGGGCTTGATTCCCTTTTTGCGGCGTCCAATCCTTTCTCTTTTCTCGCTCATCGCAATCACCGTGATTTATCTCGCAATTGCCCGTCTGGCCTACGATCGCTCCGGTTTCCTTCTCGCATCGGTGCCCGTGCTGTCGACCCTTTTGCTCTGTGGCGTCAGCACCCTCGGGATCGATTACGCGATTGAGCGTATGGAAAAGTTGCGCACACGCCGCACGCTCGAGCGTTACGTTTCGAAGAACCTGGTCAAAGAAATTCTCGAGAATCCTCGCGGCTACTACAATTCGCTCACAGGATCCCGCATGCCGGCCACGATGCTTTTCTCTGACATCGTCGGTTTTACTACTTTGAGTGAGAAAGCAGACGAAAAAGAATTGGTCCGGCAATTGAATGAATACCTGACTGCCATGACCGAAGTCGTTTTTCAGAACGACGGTACCCTCGATAAATTTATCGGCGACGGCATCATGGCGGTGTGGGGAAACGTCAAGAGCCAGGGGGTGGCCAAAGATGCGAAGGCGGCCGCGCATGCAGCTCTCGAGATGCGGCGGGAATTGTTGAGACTAAACAACGGCTGGAAAATGGAAGGCCGCATGACTCTGGGAATGGGCATTGGCATTAATCATGGCCAGGTTCTTGCCGGAAACATCGGCTCGCAGGATCGCGCCGATCTTACGGTGATCGGCAATGCGGTTAATCTGGCGGCGCGTTTGGAAGGGCTGACGCGCATTTATGGAGTGGACATTCTTGTCGGCACGGCGGCGGCGGATTTGATTCGCGACGAATTTCATTTGCGTTCCGTCGCGCGTGCCCAAGTCAAAGGAACGACCGAACCGGTCGATGTCTTCGCCATCGTCGATGCGCGAAACGCTACGCTCGATCAGGAACTGTTGATCTGGCTGGAAACATATGAGGAAGGAATTCGTAAGTTCCGCGATCGTGATTTTACACAGGCTAAAATCTTGTTCTCGCGCTTCCTGGAATTCTATCCTGATGATTCGCTGGCAAAGATGTATCTCGAGCGCTCTCTCGAATATGAACAGACCCCGCCCGACAAAGAGTGGAACGCGGTGGAAGTATTCGAGAAGAAATAAGGACCGATTGCGGCCCGTGCCGCTTATTGCTCGGTCTCCCGAACCGCCTAGAAGGTGAGGGACCTCACGAGTCCGGTGTTGAATACTCAAGTAGAGATTGATGATCCAAGAAGTAGGTGAGGTCCTCGCTTGCGCTCGGGATGACGCGTTTTCCTTTCGCTAGCGTAGTTGGCTACTCCGCGTAAAGAATTGCTGTGAAAGAAGCGCCGGCTCATTTCCATTTTCTCGGAATTTGCGGCACGGCGATGGGGTCGGTCGCGGCGGCGCTATGTGAACGCGGTTTTACCGTCACCGGCTCGGACGAAAATGTTTATCCGCCGATGTCCATCTTTCTGGAACAGCGCAACATTGCGCTCTTCTCCGGCTATCGCGCGGAAAATATTCCGGCAAAGGCCGATGTGGTTGTGATCGGTAATGCGATCAAACGCGGCAACCCCGAAGCGGAAGCGGTCCTAAACCGGAAACTATTTTATCTTTCGTTGCCGGAAGTTTTGAAAAATTACTTTCTCCGCGGACGACACAATCTTGTTGTCACTGGCACACACGGGAAAACGACCACCACGGCGTTGTTGACCTGGATCATGGACTTCGCGAAGCGCGCGCCGAGCTACATGATGGGCGGCGTTCCGCGCAATTTCGGGCAGGGCGCGCGATTCAACGACTCTAAATGCTTTGTCATCGAAGGCGATGAATACGACACAGCGTTTTTCGACAAACGCTCAAAGTTTATTCACTACCTGCCGGAGCTTCTGGTCGTAAACAACGTCGAATTCGATCACGCGGACATCTTTCCCGACCTTGATGCGATCAAAACAAGTTTCCGCCGTCTGGTGAACATCGTCCCGCAGAACGGAATGATCGTCCTCAATGGCGATGACAAGAATTGCGTCGAAGTGACGCGTGATTCTCTGGCGCCGATGGTCGAGGTCGGTTTTTCCAAGAATTGCGCGCAGCGTATTCGCGATGTCAGCTATTCGGCAAAGAAATCGAGGTTCGTTTTGCGTGACGACGAATTCGAGATTCCGATGATTGGCGAGTTCAACGTGCGCAACGCCGCGATGGCGATTTCTGCCGCGAAATTTTATGGTGTGTCCGCGGAAACGATTCGCGCGGCATTACCGAAGTTTGAAGGAGTGGCGCGACGCCAGGAAATCCGCGGCGAAGTCCGAGGGGTGAAAGTGATTGACGATTTCGGTCATCATCCCACCGCGATCGCGCAGACCCTGACGGCGTTACGTCGACGTTATCCAAAGCATCGGCTGTGGGCCATTTTCGAGCCGCGCTCCAACACCACCCGTCGCGCTGTTTTTCAGCACGAGTTGCCGAAAGCGCTGAAAATAGCAGACGGCGTTTTCATTTCCCAGGTGGCAAGGCTCGAACAGATTCCCGAAGCAGAGCGATTAAATCCAGAAGCGGTGGTGAACGAGATCAAGCAATCCGGGCGTTTGGCTTTTTACGAAGCGAACGCAAATGCCATTATTGAGCGGATCGTGCCGATGCTAAAGAAAAACGATATCGTGACCGTGTTTAGTAATGGCGGATTCGATGGGATCCACGAGAAGCTGCTGAGTAAGTTAAGGGGTTGAACGGTCAAAAAGTTACAACGTCAAAAACCTTGAAGCCTCTCGCGGTAAGTTTCCGGCTCTGTAGCGGCGGTCTGTGACCGCCGATAATCGCAAGCAGCGGCTGCATCGCCTCGATCAGATCTTTTTCCGCACACCGATCTATTTTGTATATGCACAAATAATCGTTGTGGGATATCGGCCAAACAGCCAGAAGACGATCTTGTGTAAGCCAGCCTGTGTGATCCACGAGCTTGGGTGAGGTCCCTCGTGTTGCTCGGGATGACAGCGCAAAAGCGAGAACGCGATCTCCATTCCCTAACACCACACGCGTGTCATCCCGAACCCCCTTTTGGGGAGAGGGACCTCGCGAGTGGACGATGATTGTGCAAGTGGGCTTGTGCGATCCATCAGCTTGGGTGAGATCCCTCGCTTGTGCTCGGGGATGACGGACTGTGGGCTAAGATTCCCTGCGCGGGAGGACCCTTCCGAAACTGCGTTACCGGGCACGCTTGATTGCCTTTGTAACATTGTAACTTCTTAACGAATTACGAGGCTGGCGCAGCCGCCGAGGTATGATCGTGAACGATGCGCCAGCCGTCGGGGGTTTTGCGCAAGATTAAGGTGAAGCGACCATGCGGGCTATCGCTTGCGCGTTTTAGCTCCCAGCGCCCGAGCGCGACGGCGGAATCCGGGCCAAGCTGTTCAATTTCAAGATCGGCAAATGTAAGAGTGCCCATCTTGGCGCGATCGCTGTATTTCTTGAGATAACGATCGCGAACCGTTTGCCACCCGCGCATCACTTCATCACCGGAAACAAAAACAGTGGTGTCGGCGCGAGCGTAACCATTCATGAAACTATCAATATCGCCGCGGTTCCAAGCCTCCTGTTGTGCGCGCAAAACGGCGCGAATTTCCGAAATGATTGGGGCATTGCCAGATTTCTCGTCTGCTGCGTCGAGAATTGCCGCGCTGAGAACGAGAAGCAAGGCTAGCCAGAGTGACTTCACTGCATGTCCCTTACTATAGAGTTTATAGAGTTGAAAAGTATAGAGTTGAAAAGCTGAGGATTCGGCGCTTTCGCGTTCATCCGGAAGCCGCGGGACCCGGGCCGTGGCAGGCGAGTGCCTCGAGAATCAGGGCGGGAGACCGTTCCCACTAGCGGCAGGGGAGGTGGATTATACCGAGCTAAGCGGTATTGACCCGGAAGGCGCTTCCCCTTACATATTGCCGGTGTTGAGATACCCCCTCGTCGTTGTTGTCCTGCTTACCTCCGCAGTGCTCGGTCTTGCGCAACGCCCGGCGTCGCCCGCTCCGGCCCCTGTAACTCCGGCGCAGGACATGGTGCGTTTGCAATTTCCAAACAGCGACGTCGCCGATGTCCTTCGTGAATACGAAACGCTCACTGGTAAACGCGTTATCACGGACAATTTCGTGCAGGGCAAGGTGAACATTTTTCTTAGCAAAGAGGTGCCGCGCGAAGAAGCAATCCAGATCATCAAGATCAGTCTGCTGATGAACGGGTTCTCACTCGTTCCAGAAGATCCAGATATCGTGAAGGTGATCGGGACCGGGAAAAATCCGCGCGGACAAGGCGTGCCGATCATTTCGGACCAGGCCGATATTCCATCGAGCGATCAAGTAGTCAGCTATCTCTTTAAGTTGCGCTATGCCGATCCGGTCGAGTTGCAGCAGGTGCTCGGGCAGTATCTGTCGCCGCCGCAAACTTATACTTCGGTGCTCCCGCTGCCGAAATCGTCCAGCATACTAATAACGGAAAATTCCACCGTCATTCGCGGATTAGCCAAGATCATCGATCAAATTGATGTCGCCCCCGCTGAAGTGACGAGTGAATTCATTAAGCTCGAACGCGCCGACGCCACCAAGGTGTGTGACATGTTGAAAGACATTTTCGAGAAAGGAAGTGACCAGACGCGAACGGGTGTGCCTGGGGGTCCGGGCGGCCGGGGAGTGCGTGGGGTTGCCAATCCGATCGTGCCCGTGCCTCAGGGCGACACCGATCTCGGCGCGCTCACGGCGCTTTCCGAGGATTCCGTTGTCGTGGGAAAGATCAAGCTCGCGCCCGATGTGCGGACGAACCGCATTCACGTCATCACCCGGCCGATCAACATGCCGTTTATCCGGAAATTGATCGCCGAGTTCGACGCCAACGTGGAGTTTGCCAAACCGGTGACGCGGCCGCTGCGTTATATTTCGGCGGGTGATGTTTTGCCAGTGCTGGTGCAGGCGCTGACCGAGCCCGGCGGGGAACAGCAACAAGGCGCCGCCGGCGGAACTGGTGGGCCGCAACCTGGGGCAACGCCCCAGCGCACGACCAATCCCACTGTCACGAATCCATACAATGCCAGTCAAGGCAGCACT
>QHQU01000339.1 GCA_003219925.1 Verrucomicrobiota bacterium | reverse complement strand
AAATCAGTTGTGCGCTCTTGGGGCTTAGCGACGGTTGAAACGGCATTTGCGCAGGCTTCTTGCGTGACCCTATTTCCGGTCACCACATTTAATTCATCGCAGCCGTTACCTGATTGTAACATGAACAAGCTTGCCTTTGTTCCGCCTCTTGATAGCTATCTCCTTGCAGGATATAAACATGAGGGAGGGAGCCTACTTCTTCGCCCATTGAGAAGCAGCGCATTGGAGAGATGAAAACTTTGGCCACGCCACTTGGGCTAGCAGGACCTGGTTCGCGGTCAACGACAGAGCGAAGTGACGCTCAATTTTTTGATCGGCGCGTTGCGGGCGTTGCGTTGTCAGTAGCGCTCGCCTATTACCTCGGGGCAAAAATCGGGTTCGCGTTGACGTTCCAACCCCATCCGGTTTCGGTTCTTTGGCCGCCCAATTCTATTCTGCTGGCGGCGCTTCTTCTCACGCCAGTTCGGGTTTGGTGGGTGATATTGCTTGCCGCGTTTCCGGCGCATCTGGCGGTCCAACTGCAGAGCAACGTTCCGCCCATGATGATTCTGTGCTGGTTCATCAGTAACGCGTGCGAAGCACTTATCGGCGCGGGTTGTGTCCGGTATCTGATCGATCGCCCGGTCCGGTTCGATCGTCTGCGCAACGTGGGAATTTTTTGCTTCTTCGCTGCGTTTCTGGCGCCGTTGCTCTCTTCTTTTCTCGATTCGGCCTTCGTTGCCATCAATCGATTTGGACAAGACAGCTATTGGCAGGTCTGGCGAATCCGATTCACCTCTAACATTTTAGCCTCGCTAACCCTTGTGCCTTTTATTGTCACCTGGAGCGGGGACGGAATCGCCTGGCTGGGCAAGATTCGGCGCGCGAGGATTCTGGAAGCCGGCCTCCTCCTTATTGGCTTGCTTTCGATCAACACCATCGTCTTCTATAAATTAGCGCCGACGGCCGATTCCGCGTTGCTCTATTTGCCGTTGCCATTTTTGATATGGGCAGCGGTCCGGTTCGGGTCACGTGGCGCCAGCGCGGCCATCTGCGCTTTGACGCTTCTTGCGATCTGGAGCGCGGGACACGGGTATGGGCCATTTTCGACAAGGTCCGCAGAAGAAAATGCGCTTTCGATTCAAATGTTTTTGATCGTCATGTCGGTCCCGCTTCTGCTTCTGGCCGGCGTTATAGAAGAGCGCAGCAAAGGGGAGACGACACTCCGGGAGCGCGAAGAGCGCATCAGCCTCGCCGCCGAATCGGCGAATTTGGCGTTCTGGTCGATCAATTTCGAGCGGAGGGAGTCGTGGATGAGCGACAAAGGCCGTGCCATTTTCAACTTTCGCCCGGACGAGCATTTGTCTCGCGAAGCTGCGACCCGATGGTGGGACGCGCTGGCTCATCTCCCGTGGCCGTTATGTGAGCAACAATCGCGGCGGAATACGCGAACTGATCGGTGTCGCTATCGACATTACCGCGCAAGTGGAGGCCGACCTCCAATTGCGATTGCAGCGCGAAGAGATGGCGCGCATGAGCCGGGTCTCGTCAATGGGCGAGCTCACCGCTTCGCTCGCCCACGAACTCAATCAACCCCTTACCGCCATCGCCAGCAATGCCGCAGCCGGGAGACGTCTGCTCGCCCAAGGTACGCCCGACCTCGAGATGTTCGAAGAGTTACTCGCCGACGTGTCGGCGGATGCGCGGCGCGCGGGCGATATCATTCACGGAAT
>QHQU01000195.1 GCA_003219925.1 Verrucomicrobiota bacterium | reverse complement strand
AGTGTGGCGTTGCACTCCGACACTTCCTGCGTGAAACGGAGGATGGAGCGCGGAGCAAGGGGCGGGGAGCAGAAGCGACTGGACTACCGGACCACTGACTACGAGACGACAGGACGGAAGGAAGAAAACACCGAACATTGAACGCCCAACGCCGAATGACGAACTCATGTTCATGTTCATCCTCATGCTCGTAATCGGACAAAGGAGGCAAAGCCTCGGTTATCGGTGACGAGGCGTAGTTTCGAGGTATCAGTTATCTGTTATCAGCTAACAGGAAGCTTTAAGTTTTAAGCGTCTCAGGTTTCAAGGTTCACCATTATCTGAAGTCGGTTGTCCGTAGTGCGTAGTCAGTGGTAAGTCGTGAGTGGTCCGAAATCAGAGATCAGATGTCGGAAGTCAGAATGATCGAAAACTCCAGGTCATCCTGAAACTCTGCGTTCTCACCTCTGGTAGCTGACGCGCCAGATGGTGTCGTTGCCGTCTTCGCTGAAAAGGAGGCTGCCGTCTTTGGCGACGGTGATTCCAACCGGGCGACCCCAGACTTTGCCGTCGGGCGTAGCGAAACCGGTGACGAAATCTTCATATTCGCCTCGCGCTTTGCCCGTGGAGTGATCGAACGGGACGCGGACGATTTTGTAACCGGTGCGTTTCTTCCGGTTCCATGAGCCGTGGAACGCGGCGAAAATGTCGCCTTTGTATTCGGCGGGAAATTGGTCACCGGTGTAAAAACATAAATTGAGCGTGGCCGAGTGTGCTTGCACGAGTACGTCGGGAACGATGACCTGATCAGCGAGCTCAGAATGTTTGCCTTTGTGTCGCGGGTCGACGTGGTTGCCGATGTAAAACCAGGGCCAGCCATAGAAACCGCCGGGGCGGACACTACTGATGTAGTCGGGAGGCAGATCCTCACCGAGTTCGTCCCGCTCGTTTGTGCTCATCCAGAGCTCGTTGCTTCCGGGCCGAAATGCAATTCCGACGGCGTTTCTAATTCCCCACGCATAAACTTTTTGGCCGCTACCGTCGGGATTGAATTCGAATATGCGGGCGCGGTCTGCTTCGGCAGCGCTATCCGAAACATTCGAACGCGATCCAATTGAGACATACATCTTCTTGCCGTCGGGTGAAAAGACGATGTCGCGCGTCCAATGTCCGCCGCTGCGGAGACGCGCCGCGCCGCCAGAAAGATGCGCACTTAACTTCTCGGCCGGTCCGCGGGCTTTGAGATCGCCATTGCGATAGGGAAAACGAACTATGCCATCGGTATTCGCTACGTACAAGAATTGGGGTTCGTTGCCGGGCGGAAAAAACGCGATCCCGAAAGGTTTGTTTAGATCGCGTGCCGCAAATATTTCAGTGACGTCCGGCTTACCGCCGCCTTTTGCGTCGCGCAACACTTTGATTTGATTGCCGCGACTCTCGGTGACGAAGACATCTCCGTTTGGGGCGGTAAGGAGAAAGCGCGGATCGCGAAATCCGCTTGCATAAAGGTCGATCTTAAAACCGGACGGCACCCGAAGTTGGGCGTTCTCCGGACGCCCAACGACTCGGGGCGAGTTAATTGACAGAATGTTTGAACTCGGCGCGGGCAAGTCCTGGACAGTGATTTTGCGCCGGACACCGGGCGCGTCGGCCGTCCAATCGCCCATGGCGGCTTTCCCGGTGAGAAGACTATCATGTTCAGCAGCTGTCGCGGTATCCGCGTTCAGGGCGAGATGGAACGCAATCCAGAGTGCGCAAAAGATTGAGTGATTGGCGAAGCCCTTTTCCATTCCTATTTCCAATCGATTCCGGGTAACGAACGAGTTTCAACACTGAAACTCTGAAATTCGAAGAACTCAAAGCCATTCTGAAAAGCTGAAATCTGAAACGCTGTGGATCGGCGCCTGATTCCCGAAGATCCATGTTGCTTTGCACGCAGGCGGATCCGCAATAACCTTTCAGGAAAACCTCACGAAAGGAGCAAACAAAATGGCTAGGTATGTCAGTCTTATTCAGTTTACCGATCAAGGCATCCGCAACGTCAAGGACACCATCAAACGAGGCGAAGCCGCGATCGCCGAGGCCGAAAAAATGGGCATGAAGATCATTGAAGAATTCTGGACGCTGGGCGCGTACGACATAGTGGCGCTGTTCGAAGCGCCCGATGACGAGACCATGAGCGCTTTCGTACTAAAGAACGGCGCGCTCGGTAACGCTAAGAGTCAAACACTGCGCGCCTTCCGCAAAGAAGAGATGGAAGGCATTCTGGCGAAGATAAAATAGTTCGCAGGGAAGCAGACGGGGTCGCGTCTTAGGAGGACAGAGGTCAGCGATCAGAGGTCAGAGGTCGGAGCTTGATCACTGAGTGAGAGGTGAAAAGTCAACAACCTCTAATTTCAAGCGCGCCGTAAGACTCGACTGGTTAAACCAGTCAAGTTTGCTGTTACTGCACCGCGTTAGGATTTGGGCGTAACATCGGTGTTGGTTTCGGGAGCATCGGCGTAGGCTTTGGTTTCACAGCTGGTGGTGGCGACAATATTGCCGTCGGTTTGGGTTTGGCCGGTTGTCCGGCAGCCGGCGACACCGGAGAAGCTGAAGGCGTGGGTGAGCGATGAGAAGCAGCAGTCGCCAAAGAAGCCTTGGCTAAATGTTGCTTTCTTTCATGGAGCTTCTGGAGCAAAAAAAGACAGCCCAGCCCTAAGAAAAGGGTCCAAAAGACGATTTGCTTGATCACTAGAGGACACAAGCCGCAACAATCGAGCCAAAACCGCGCCGGCGACGAAGATGGCTCTGGCTAAAGGTTGAGTCGCTCGAAGACAGCGCCAACTGAATCAGAGGCCGGAGATCGGAGGTCAGAGATCAGAAATCCTCGAAGACTTCCAAGCCGCCCGCGCGCAAGTTTGCCGAACGGAGCGAATGGGATGAGCGACCCGTCTTCGCGAATACTACGGCGCGGCAGGCATGGAAGGGTCCGAGCCGGACGGGCGTACGACAAGGGTAGGAACGAGAGCGCGCGGGCAGCGAACGAGTTTCAAATTGCTACAGATCTAAAGCGGTAACACGATCCAAGTGGCGATTTGCTCGTCGGTAGCGTATTCGGTGCTGGGGGTGTCGTATACCCGGTCGTGAGTGGATACTAGCCAAATGACTTTGAATTGGATATTGTCAGCGGAAAGTCAGGCCACACCGTAATGCCTGGGGATGAAGACCGGCCGCGGGTGGCGTCCTGGCGCGCTGCGCCGCGAGATGAGATCGAGTGTTGTGATCCTGTAGTCCTAACACAAGAATGCGTCACGGGGATGGTCGATTGGGCCGTCTCCTGCTACGTGTGCCGACCAATAATGTGTCGATGAATCAAACGAAGGACAGTGCCGGGAATCTGATCATCGTCTCCAATCGCGGACCTAACGACTTCGTGTGGCAGGATGACCACTGGGTGGTCCGTCCCGCTTCGGGTGGATTGGTCAGCATGATCGATCCGCTCGCGCGTCAGCCAGACGTGACCTGGTTCTGTTGCGTTTCGGAAGCACCTCCGGCCAGCGAATCTCGCGCGGCTTTGTTTACAACCGCCGCGGATCAAACGGATCCCGAGCACCACATTGTGCCGGTGCCCTTACCGTCGAAAATCTATCAGGCTTACTACGGAACGATCAGTAATGAAGTGCTCTGGATGTTGCAGCATCATTTGGTGGGGCAATTTGGTTATTCCGCGCTGGATGCCGAGCGGCATCGTGCCTGGACTGATGGTTATCTGGAGGCGAATCGCCGGATCGCACGGGCCATCCGCGAATCAGGGATCAAGCCGCGCGTTTTCCTAATTCAGGACTACCATCTTTATCCATTGCCCGCGTTGTTAAGGGAGGTTTTTCCTGATGTGCCGAGCTTGCACTTCACGCACATTCCCTTTCCCGGTTTTACGATGCTCAAATTGATCCCGCAGAGCTGGCGCGACACGATTTTCCAGGGCCTTCTTGGTGCCGACGTGGTGGGAATGCAGACCGAATGGGACTCGCGACGATTCCTCGGCTGCTGCGAAGAATTGCTCGGTGCGAAGGTCGATTACAAGAACGGAACCGTCGCAGCGCGGGATGGACGACTCGTTAGGGTGCGCGCCTTTTCCGCGAGCACCAATCCCGCCGCGCTGGAACAATCGATGCAATCTCCAGCGGTCGCGGCTGCGCGCGAGAGGCTGGCCCCGTGGACGGGCTGGCAGGCTGGAAAGCGCCGCGACGAAGGAAAGCAAACGATCGTTCGCGTGGATCGACTCGATCCAAGCAAGAACCAGATCATCGGCTTCCGTGCTTTCGGACGCCTTTTGGAGTTGCGACCCGACCTGTGCCGCAACGTTCGCTTCCTCGCGTTTCTCACTCCTTCGCGCACGGACTTGCGGGTCTATCGAAATTACCGGGACGCTGTCTACACAATGATCGACGAAGTGAACACACGTTTCGCCGCGGACTGCGAGGGGGAGCCGATCCAGGTTTTTTATACGAACGATCGCGAACAAGCGCTTGCGGCAATGGAGCAATGCGATGTGCTGCTGGTAAACTCGCGCGAGGATGGGATGAATCTTGTGGTGAAGGAATGGGCGGTGGTTTCGCAACGGCCCGGCGTGGCTGTGATCTCCGAGACGGCGGGCGTAGCTGCGACCACGGCGGACAGCGCGTTGCTCGTTTCTCCGCTGGATATTGAAGGAACTGCCCGGGCGATGGAGCGCGCGCTGGGCATGAGGAGCGAGGAACGCGCCGCACGTCTGACGACTTTGCGCGAGAGTGTGTATTCGTGGAGCGCGGCAGACTGGCTCTCCGCCCAGCTCGCGGAACTGGACGTCACTCGCGATGATTAAGCCTTATCAGGCGCTGGCAACGGATTACGACGGGACTCTGGCGCATCGGGGGACGGTGAGCGCGAAAACTCTGGCGGCCATCCACCGGCTGCGCGCCTCGGGCAAGAAGCTGCTGCTGGTGACTGGGCGCCGACTCGAAGAACTCAAGCAGGTTTTTCCGGACATCGGGCTTTGTGATTTCGTCGTGGCGGAAAATGGCGCACTGCTTTATTGGCCGACGACTGGGCAGATAAAAGTTCTGGCAGAGCCAGCTCCGGCAGCCTTTGCGCAAGAGCTCAGAGCGCTCGGTGTCCCGGTGGCGGCAGGCCGCGTGATCGTGGCGACGGTCGAGCCGCACGAGATCACAGTTCTGCAAACGATCAAAGCGATGCGTCTCGAGTTGGAAGTGATTTTTAACAAAGGCTCGGTCATGGTGCTGCCAACGGGTGTGAACAAAGCCACCGGCTTACGTGAAGGGCTGTCCCGTTTGGGTCTCTCCGCGCGGCATGTCATCGGGGTCGGCGACGCGGAAAACGATCACGCCTTTCTTCGCATTTGCGGTTGCGGGATCGCGGTGGCCAACGCTTTGCCCAGCTTGAAGGAGCGAGCCGATTTCATTACGGAGCACCCTTATGGTGAAGGTGTGACCGAGTTAATCGATCAACTCCTCGCGAATAATTTTCAGCCGCACTTCGCGCTCGATCAAACTGCTAACGACCCCGGTAAAAGGAAATGATGGGTTTGTCCTTTAATGGGATTCAACCCATACCCGCCTTCGCGGGAACGGCAAAATCGGTCTCGGTCGAAATAGTCGCTTCGCCTGCGCTTTGCAGCAATGCCTGCTCGACCGCCCGCCAGGCCAGCATGGCGCACTTAACCCGCTGAGGAAATTTCCGCACGCCCTGCATCATTCGAAGATCGCCCAACGTCCGCGGCGCCTCGGCCGTTTCGTCCGTCACCAAATCGTGAAAGGCGCGCAGCATCCCCTCTGCTTCCGCCCGGCTTTTCCCTTTCAATTTCATCGTCATCAATGAGGCGGATGCCTGACTGATCGCGCAGCCGTGTCCGGTGAATTTGATCTCCTCCAATTCGCCGTCCGGCCCGAATTTTACGCCGAGATGAATCTCATCCCC
>QHQU01000338.1 GCA_003219925.1 Verrucomicrobiota bacterium | reverse complement strand
CGGCGATCGCATTTTGCCTGCGATCCGAACCACGCCGGAGGCGCTCGACATTCAGGAATTGCTCGCGCAAATCGTCAACGCCGGTGGCCGCGCGGCCGCGATGGAGGTCTCTTCGCATGCGCTAGCGCAGGACAGAACCCGTGGAATCGAATGGGACGTCGCCGTCTTCACCAATCTCACCCAGGACCACCTCGATTTTCACCGCACCATGGAAAATTATTTCGAGGCCAAGGCGAAACTTTTCCAGAACCTCCCTTTGCAATCGAAAAAAAAGGGGGCCAGCGCGGTCATTAACATCGACGATCGCTACGGCGAAAAATTGGTCGATCGCCTGACCGGAAAAATTCCGGTTGTGACTTACGGCCTCGGTTTGCATGCCGATTTTCGGGCTTCGAATTATCGGACGGAATTTGCCGGCACCTCCTATCAACTCGACGCGCGTGGAAGAAGTTATCTGGTACGGGTTCCGTTGATCGGCCGATTCAATGTTGCGAACTCGATGGCGGCGCTGGCAGCCGCCACTGTCATGGGCGTAAATCTGCGGGCAGCCATTCTTTCGCTCGCCCGCTCGCCGCAAGTGCCGGGACGCCTCGAGCTCGTGCCGGCAAAACGCCAATTTCAAATTTTTGTCGATTATGCGCATACCGACGACGCGTTGCGCAATGTCTTGAAAACGTTGCGCGAACTGAAACCACGCAAGCTAATCGTCGTTTTCGGTTGCGGCGGCGATCGCGATCGTAAAAAGCGACCACTGATGGGACGCGTGACGGATGAGCTGGCCGATCACGCCATCATCACTTCGGATAATCCGCGCAAAGAAAATCCGGACGCAATTATTAACGAAGTGGAGAAGGGATTTCGCTCCACCCATTACGAAAAAATCGTGGAGCGCGCGGAAGCCATTCGACATGCGGTGGCGATGGCTCAGCCGCGCGATCTCGTGTTAATCGCCGGCAAAGGTCACGAAAAATATCAGGAGTTTGCCGATCATACCATTCCCTTTGACGACATTCAGGTGGCGCGCCGGGCACTCGACGATCTGCCGGTGCAATTTTGAATATGAGTAACGGACAACATTCTAGGGTCCGTTCGGCGGGCTGCCGAACGGGGCAGGCTGGCAGCCTGCGCGCCCCAGAGTTCTTTTTTCGGTCGCTAATACCATGGATGCTCTTTCACTGCGCCAAGTTGCAGAGTTCGCAGGCGCCAAAATACTGCGCGGAAAAGCAGAGACCATGATCGAGCGCGTCAGTACCGATTCGCGCACGATCAAACCGGGAGAACTTTTCGTAGCCTTGCATGGCGAAAATTTCGACGCCCATAATTTCCTGGAACATGTTGCCAAGGCAGACGCAGCCGGCGCGATTGTTTCACAGAATCCGCCGTCGGATCTGCCGGAGAATTTCGCGATCTTACGCGCAGCCGACACGCTGGTTGCCTATCAAAATCTCGCCGCCAATTATCGAAAAACTCTTCCGTTAAAAGTGCTCGGCATCACCGGCAGCAACGGCAAGACCTCCACCAAGGACTTCGCGGCCTCGATTCTGGGACGCGCGTTTCGGGTCACAAAAACCGAAGGGAACTTTAACAATCACGTTGGTCTACCGCGGACCGTGCTGGAAGCAAATCGCGACGACGAGTTCGCGGTTTGGGAAAGTTTATGGGATCCCGAGAAGCGACCGCGCAGGAAAAAGGTGCCCTGGCGGAAGCGATCGATCCCGGTGGCTTCGTTATATTGAATGCCGATGATGAGTTCAGCACCTCGATCGCAGACCGGACACGCGCGCGCGTGATTTTCGCGGGGATTGAGAAGGGAACGATTCGCGCCATTGAAGTGCAACAGACTTCGGGCGGCTGCGAGTTCACGATCGTGGAAGGGGCACATCGTTGCCGCGCACAACTGCTGGTTCCGGGATTGCACATGGTGCAAAACGCGATGTTGGCCGTCGCCGCGGGACGGGCTTTCGGTGTTTCGTTGGAAGAATGTGCGGCCGGTCTGGTGGCGGCGCCGCTGAGCAAAGCGCGCTTGCAAATTCGCGAGATCAACGGCGTCCAGTTCATCGACGACAGCTACAACGCCAATCCCGATTCGATGAAAGCAGCCTTGCGCACCTTGATGGAACTCGATGCCGACGGCAAGCGCGTCGCCGTTCTCGGGCGAATGCTCGAGCTTGGTGCGGAATCGGAGCGCGGTCATCGCGAAGTTGGCGAAACCGCGGCCACGCTCGGAATCGATCACTTGATCTCGATTGCCGACGATACCATTGCGGTTGCGGCCGAAAAAGCGGGGCTGGAAAATTTCGCCGTCGCGAAAGACGCGAGCGAGGCGGCTGAGATGTTGGGTGCGATCGTCGGGCCAGGCGATCTGGTTCTTATTAAGGGCAGTCGATCTTCGCGCACGGAATTGGTGCTGGATGAATTCGCCAAACTTCAGCCAGTGGGAGGGGATGCCCGATGATGTTCTATCTTCATCGCTTGAGCGATCAGGTCGGCGGCCTCAACGTTTTTTTTTATGTTACTTTTCGCGCGGTCGCATCAGCCGTGACCGCGTTCGCCCTGTCGTTGGTTTTCGGGAATTTCATCATCCGAAAATTGATCTCGCTCAAGATCGGCCAGCCCATCCGCAGCGTCGAAGAAGTGCGACGCCTGGCCGAACTTCACGGAGGAAAACAAGGCACTCCCACCATGGGTGGCGTTCTGGTCATCGGCGCGGTCTTCCTCGCCAGCGTACTCTGGGCGCGCCCGGATAATCGCTTCGTCTGGCTCGTCCTTTTCAGCATGCTTTATCTCGGCGTCCTCGGATTTCTCGACGACTATCTCAAGGTCACCAAGAAAAAATCCGACGGCGTTCCGGGTCGGGTGAAATTGGCTGCGCAATTGGTGCTCGCCGCTGTCGTCACCGTCGTTTTTCTCACCAGCCCATTACTGCAAGTCCAGGCGCGTTCGCTTTATCTGCCGTTCTT
>QHQU01000112.1 GCA_003219925.1 Verrucomicrobiota bacterium | reverse complement strand
ATCTTTTCGGGAGGCACGAGAGTAATTAGCCAGCACGTTTCCATGCCCATCACGCGCGGCAATGACGCGTCCATTTTCGCCGCGGGCGAATTTTCCGCCGATGAAAAGCTTGTACGTTTTCTGCACTGTCAGCCGGCGTCTTTGTCTAGGCATGAACTCAGGATTGCGTGCGCAGCAAAAAAAGAAAATGCTAAACACCTATTCGGGGATGAAACAGAGCGATAAAATTTACGTCGCCGGCCACAGCGGACTGGTTGGCAGCGCCCTTGTCCGCCTGCTTCAGGCGCACGGTTTCATTAATCTGGTCACTCGCTCGCGGGCGGAAGTTGATCTGCGAGACGAACGAGCCGTCCGGGATTTTTTCGCCGAGGAAGGGCCGGAAGTGGTGGTTCTGGCAGCGGCGAAAGTTGGCGGAATAAAAGCCAATATGGATGCGCCCGTCGAATTCCTGATCGAAAACTTACAGATTCAGAACAATGTCATTCGCGCCGCGCAGGAGGCCGGGACGCGCAAACTCTTGTTTCTCGGCAGTTCGTGCATCTATCCGAAATTTGCTCCGCAACCAATTCCAGAGAGCGCGCTCCTGAGCGGGCCGCTTGAACCAACCAACGAACCGTACGCGATTGCCAAGATTGCCGGTATAAAATTGTGTCAGGCTTTCGCGCGCGAGTATGGGGCGAATTTCATCTCGGCCATGCCGACCAATCTTTACGGCCCTTGTGATAATTTCGATCTTGAGACTTCGCACGCCCTGGCCGCGTTGCTGCGCAAGGCGCACGAGGCTAAAATGAGCGGGGCAGGGGAGATGATTGTTTGGGGAACGGGTGAGCCGCGCCGCGAATTTCTCCATGTGGACGATTTGGCGGCGGCAGTTCTATTCCTACTCGAAAAGTACGATTCGACGGAAATTATCAATGTTGGTTGCGGCGAAGACATTTCCATTCGGGAGTTAGCGGAATTGATTTGCGACGTGGTCGGTTTTCGAGGCGAGCTAAAGTGGGACCGGTCAAAACCGAACGGCACCCCGCGCAAATTGCTCGACGTTTCCAAGATTAAAAAGCTCGGCTGGCAGCCAACAATTTCGCTGCGGGATGGCGTCGCCCGGCTCTACGAATGGTTCCTTGATAATTACGCGCCGCAGTCGATGGCAAGTGTGCGATGAAAAAACTGCGGGTTGGCGTCGTTGGCGTCGGTCATATTGGCAGCAATCATGCGCGGATTTACGCCGAGTTGCCGCATGCCGAGTTCGTCGCGGTTTTCGATATCGATCCGGGACGTGCGGCTGAAATTGCGGCCACATACAAGACGAAGGCCGTGGAATCCCTCAATGAATTTGCCGAAATGGTCGACGCGGCCTCAGTCGCCACCCCTACTAATGCACATTTCTCAGTCGCACGTGATTTGCTTGCGCGCGGCAAACATTTGCTCATCGAAAAACCGATCACCGAAATTACGGCCGACGCACGGGAGCTCGCACAACGCGCGGCCGAAAAACGGCTGGTTTTACAGGTTGGCCATGTCGAACGCTTCAATCCCGTTCTTAGCGCGTTGGAACAGCGGCTGACCCATCCCCGTTTCATCGAAGCGCATCGCCTCTCACCTTATCCAAATCGCAGCACGGAGATCGGTGTTGTTCTCGATCTCATGATTCACGATCTGGAAATCATTTTGCATTTGGTGAATTCGACCGTCGAAACTATCGACGCGGTAGGCGTGCCGGTACTGAGTCGCGGCGAAGACATTGCCAATGCTCGATTACGTTTCGCCAGCGGCTGCATCGCCAACATTACTTCCAGTCGCATCAGTCCGGAACGAATGCGCAAAATCCGAGTGTTCCAGGAGGACGCCTACCTCTCGTTAGATTATCAGGGACAAAGCGGCGAAATTTATCGCCGGGTCGACGGGCAGATCACGCGCGAACCGGTCCCGATTGAAAAAGAAGAGCCGCTCCGGCAACAGCTCGCTTCCTTCGTCGATTGCGCGCTTACCGGTGGCGAGCCCAAAGTCTCCGGCTCGCATGCTGCCGCCGCCCTCGAGCTTGCCGTCGAAATAACGAAGCGAATCGCGACCACGTAGAATGCCCGACGATTTCATAGCGAAGGGACGTGCTTCCACACGTCCGATTTTTGCGAAGCAGGACACGCACAAGCATGTCCCTCCGGACGCTCTGGGGTCTCGGCGCAAACATCCCATTCATCTTCCCCCTGGGGAGAGGCATAACCGTGCAGTCGTTGTTTTCGTGACCGCTTGTACTGTGAAGCGGCGCGCGATTCTCGCGTCGCCTCGCATTCATCAAACAATTGTCGGCGCCTGGCGCGAGGCCTCGACGTGGCTGGTCGGACGCTACGTCATGATGCCTGATCACATTCTTTTTTTCTGTGCGCCAAATGGAACCGATATTCCGTCCCTTGAGCGTTGGATGCGATATTGGAAATCAGTCGCCACAAAGAGAATAGGAGCCAAGGGCGGTGATGTTTGGCAACGCGACCATCGGGACCGCCAACTTCGGTCCGCGGAAAGCTACAGTGACAAGTGGGAATATGTGCGCAGAAACCCGGTACGTCAGGGTTATTGCGACGATCCAGATGAATGGCCCTACCAGGGCGAACTTAACATTCTGCAATGGTAAGCGAACCTTCAGGCCGCGGAGGAGAGCGTCCATTCACGCAGACCGATAGCAGTGGACGTGCAGAAGCACGTCCCTCCGAGGCCTTCGCGGCGACAACCGTCTATTTCGTTGCGGGCGAATGCAGCGGTGACGATCATGGTGCAGCATTGCTCAAGGCTTTGCGCGCGCGTGTGCCGGAAATGCGATTTGCCGGACGCGGCGGACCCAAAATGCGCGCTCTCGCCGGCGGAAAGTTTCGCGATTGGATCGATGACACCGCAGTCGTCGGATTATGGGAGGTGATCAGGCGTTACCCTTTTTTTCGAAAGCAATTTCAGGCTACTATTTCAGAGATTGAGGCGGTGAAGCCACGCGCAGTCGTGCTGATCGATTACCCGGGATTTAATTTGCGCCTCGCCCATGCGCTGCACGCGAAGTTTCCGGAGCTGACAATTATTTATTACATCAGCCCGCAAGTTTGGGCGTGGAACCGGCGTCGCGTTTCGCAAATGGCCCGGTCCATTGATTTGATGCTCTGTATTTTTCCATTCGAACCTGAGCTCTATAAGGCATCGGGTTTGCGCGCGATTTTTGTCGGCCACCCAATGACGTCAGTCATCCCGAGCGAAGTCGAGGGATCCCGTGGCGAAACCTCAAAGTCAACTTCAACAGCAGTGAGCCCGCCACGGGATGACAAGCTTGTCGGTTTATTTCCGGGCAGTCGCGAGCGCGAAGTGAAGAAGATTTTCCCGATTATGCGCCAGGCAGCGCTGGAATTGTCGCAGCAGGATCACGATCTGCGTTTCGTCGTTTCCGCCGCATCTGAGCCATTGGCGGAACTCATCCGCGCCGACCCTTATGGTAAACACGCTACCGGAAAGTTTTCCATCGTCACGGGCGACGCTCGCTCCGTAATGGCGCGGGTGAATGTTGGGATGGTCGCCTCCGGCACGGCCACGCTCGAAGCCGCGCTTTCGGAGCTGCCTTTCGTCCTGATTTACCGGGTGGCGTGGCTCACCTATTTGGCTGCGCGTCTGGTCGTGAAAGTAAAATATTTGGGAATGCCAAACGTGCTCGCCAATCGCGAGATTGTCCCTGAGTTTATTCAGCACAAAGCACAACCGCGCGCGATCGCTGCGGCGGTGGCGCGCTTGCTCACCGACAAAACGGAACGTAAGCGAATGCTCACGGATTTTGCATGCGTGGCGCAGAAACTCGGTCGGGGCGAGGCGAGCGTGAACGCGGCCGAGGCAATCGTAACAGAATTGCGCCACGCAGGATGAGAAACATCTGGGATATTTCGCGACCGCTGACTAAAGAGCTCGCGCCCTGGCCTGGGGATACGCCATTTCGATATGAGCTAACCTGGTGTCTTAGCCAAACGTGTTCGGTCAATGTCGGTGCATTGAACACGAGTACGCACAACGGAACGCACGCGGACGCGCCATTTCATTTCCAGGGAGAAGGGGCCGCCATCGATTCCGTTCCACTCGAAAATTACATCGGACCGGCGGTCGTGATTGACCTCGTGGAAAAGTTTTCCCGGACTCAGCCTTCCATCGCCATTGCTGATTTAGAACATGCGCTTCCGCAAATCGCCGAGACGCGCCGGGTCCTGCTGAAAACGAATTGTTTTCCGGATCCAACACGATTTCCAGACTGGATTCCGGTCCTGAATTCCGAGGCGATCACCTGTTTGCGCGAGCTGCGCGTCGTCTTGCTCGGCGTCGATGTTCCTTCAGTTGATCCGATCGAGGCAAAAGTTTTGCCGAATCATCACGCTCTCGCACTCGGAAAGATTGCCATCATTGAGTCACTCGATCTGAGCGAGATCGAAGCGGGAGTTTACCAATTTGCCGCGCTGCCACTAAAGATTGTTGGTGGCGATGCTGCCCCGGTTCGCGCACTGCTTTGGCGCGACTAGGCGATGAGCCAGATCGCGTCGGCTAAGACAGGTCAAAATCGGCGAATGCTGCTAATCGTTAGTGTACTAACGGTCTGTTTTTTTGCGGTCTCGAACCTGCCCTGGAACCTCGACGATTACGACCAGGCGAAACAGGCCTTTGTCTCCTTCCAAATGGCCGGTCAACAACGCTGGCTCTATCAAACGACGCCGGACGAAGGAACGAAAGCGAGCGGGGGCCGACACTCCCCGCACCATATTAATAGTAAACCGCCCGCGGTCGCGTGGGTTTCCGCCGCGCTCTATCAACTAACGCGCTCTTGGGATTTTGCCTGGCGGTTTCCTTCTTTCGTTGCCGCCCTCGTCCTCGCAGTTTTGGTTTTTCGTGGTGCGCGAACCTTTGGTGATTTGCCCGCACTGTACGCGCTGGCGGCATTTGGTCTGAATTTGTTGAGTGTGCGATTGGCAACGCTGGTGCGAACGGATATGCCCCTCGCGCTTGTTACTTTTGCGGTCGGATTATTGATGTTTGAAAAAATCCGGACGCGAACGTCGTGGACGACACACGATCGAGTCGTGCTTTTCGTAGTGCTGACCGCGGCGATGTTCGTCAAGGGGCCAATTGTTTGGGCATTCGTTCTCCCACCACTTGTTCTTTATCAATTGCTCCGAAACTGGCGTCCCGATTTTCCAAATGCATGGAGCGGATGGGTTCCCTGGATTGCTTCTTTCGCCTTGTTTTGTCTTTGGGTGATTTTCGGGATCCGTTTTATCGATGGATTTTACGAAGACGTTATTCTGAACGAATTCGGTGCTCGCTTTCATGAGGGCATTCATCGTTCGCAGCCGCTACTCTTTTACATTCCGCATCTGCTGCAAAAATTCGCGCCCTGGAGTTTGCTCATCATCGGATTGCTCGTGGTCGCTTTGCGCAAAACGAAAGCGGCAACCGGAAAGTGGCTGGGGAATCTCTCTCCGGAGATGTTCTGGCTGATCACATGGGCGCTTGGCGGCATCGTAGTGATGTCATTGATTCCATCGAAGCGAGTGGACCGAATCTTCCCGGCCATTCCTCCGCTTTGCCTGCTGCTGGCTGCGCAAATTAAAGTGGTCATGGCGGACAATGTTATTCGCGCTCGCCGGATCGCTGCGTTCGCCATCATCTTCGCTGCAATTTTCACCGGCGCGTATGCCGCGATGCGAGTGGCCGACGGTTATCGCAACCATCGCGATGCGCTGGCGAAATTTGCTGTCGAAGTTCGCCGGATCGCGACGGAAGAACATTTGCGCTACGAAATCCTTCCG
>QHQU01000111.1 GCA_003219925.1 Verrucomicrobiota bacterium | reverse complement strand
ACCAAACTGACGGACGAGGAGAGGGCAAAGGTACGCGCGATGCGACCTGGCGACGTTGACACAGCGTTTCAATACTTGGTTGCGCAGCCAGGCGTCAAGCGCGAGATCATCGGCGTGGGAGGAGCCGGGGAATTCGGCGTTGGCCGTTCCGTCGAAGTAGCGCGTCAACACTCTGCCGAGGTGAAATCGCTGGTATTGCTTTCCGGAGAGACCCTCCAAGACGGCCTGCAATTCCTGCGGCAGGCGTCACAACTGCCCGGACTGTTCGTCGTGGCCGACGACGACGAATACCCTCCTACGGTAGAGGCGATGGAATGGCTCTACATCACCTCCTCCAGCCCGGGGAAGAAGTTCGTGCACTATTCGGCTGCACAAGACGCGCCCTGGATATGGTATGAAACCAGCGATGCCAGCAAAGTTCCCGCCAAGGGCGGCCACGGAACCGACATGTTCAAACCCCATCCCGAGCTGCCCGGCATCATCGTGGACTGGTTTGTGACCACATTGATCAAGACACCAGGGCACGCGCCAGCGGACGCCTTGGCATCTGCGGCAATCCTCAATCAACTCTGGACGTCCCAAGGAGTCGCGCGCGTCAAGCAGCAACTAATGGAAGCCCGGCAGAGAGATCCCCAGGTGCAGTTGTGGCCGGAAGTTAACGTCGACATCATAGGCGAAGACCATGTGCGCGAAAGCGAGTCGGAGAAGAAGGCTGGCCAGGTGGGCGAGGCCAGGATGCAGATAGATACAGCGATTGAGATTTTCAAGCTCAACCTCCTCGCGTATCCGGACTCTGCGGACGCGCACTATAACCTGGCCGATGCCTATTTGAAAAATGGACAGAAGGATCTGGCGCGCCAGTACGCGGAAAAGGCGCTGGCCATGATTGATTCTCACAAAGCGCCTCTGTCGTCGTGGTCCGATACCGAGCAGCGACGCGCCGAGATTCGTAGCGGCGTGCAGGACACACTCAAAGAGCTAAATGCGGCCCATTGATTTTGATAAGGGCGTGATTCGGTTACAAGGCTGGTGCTTGAAATTCCAATCTTTTGGCGCAACGAAATTACTAAATTGAGGGAGATCACTCGAATGAAGCAAATCCAAATGTTCTTGCTGTTGGCCGTGCTCATCTTTGCCGTGACCACACTTGGACAGGAAACAAAGAGCGCCGCAGATGCGAGCGGGCCTACTGTGTCGACCTCGGGGCGCGCGCCAGGTACCATGTTCCGCGACTGCCCGGATTGTCCGGAGATGGTGGTGGTTTCGGAAGGCGATTTCACCATGGGTTCGTCGGACTCGGAGAAATCCTGGGCGGCGAGTCACGGCGGCAGCGCGGAATCGGTTTCCGATGAATCGCCGCAACACCATGTTTCGTTGCCATCCTTTGCCTTGGGAAAGTACGACGTCACTCGAGGCGAATACGCCGCGTTCGTTCGCGATACCGGATATCGCGCCGGGGTCGGATGTTTTGAATCGAGTATGCCGAAATCAAACAAGCGCGCCGATGGGAATTGGCAGAATCCCGGTTTTGAACAGACCGATCGCGATCCGGTGACCTGCGTCAGTTGGGAAGATGCGCGAGCCTACATCGCTTGGTTGAACGGAAAGGTATCGCGCGCCAAATCGCAAGCCGGTCCCTATCGGCTGCCCAGCGAAGCGGAATGGGAGTACGCTGCCCGCGCCGGAACCACCACCCGATTTTGGTGGGGTGACAACGACGACGGGGCAGCTGCACATGCGTGGTACAAAGATAATTCCGATGGGAAAACTCATGCGGTCGGATTGAAGCCTGCGAATCCGTTCGGCCTTTACGACATGGTCGGCAACGTCTGGCAATGGACAGAGGATTGTTACGCCGATAACTACGCCAAGGCGTCGTTAAACGGGAGTGCAGCCGAGAGCCCGGACGGCTGCATGCGCGTTGATCGCGGCAGTTGCTGGTTGTACCCAAGCTGGCTTTTGCGTTCAGCCACTCGTGAAAGGAACCCCGCCGACTTCCGCGATGTTATCATGGGATTTCGCGTGGCAAGGACGCTCCCATGAAATGAAACTTATCTCTGAAACATGCCAATGTTTATGAAGAACAGATCTTTTCTCTCTCTTGTTGTAGCAGTGGTCAGTTGCGCGTTCACTGTTCTTTGTGCGCAAACAAGCCCATCGACGATGAAAGCGATTGTTGTTCACGAATTCGGTGGACCGGAAGTTTTAAGATACGAAGACACGCCAAAGCCTGCGCCAAAAGAAAACGAGATGTTGATTCGTGTGATCGCTGCCGGAGTCAATCCTGTCGATGATGGACTTCGCTCCGGACATTATTCCAAATATTTCGGACCGAAGCCGCCATTCACGCCAGGCAGCGACATTGCCGGCGTCGTTGAAAAAACCGGAGTGCAGATCACGAAGTTGAAAGTGGGCGACGCGGTTTACGCCTATCTCGATCTCGATCGAGGAGGCGGATATGCCGAATACGCACTGGCCAATGAAAAAGAGGCCGCTTTGAAACCAAATTCGCTCACGTTTGAAGAAGCGGCCGCGACACCGATCGTTGCGCTAACTGCGTGGCAGGCGCTCATCGACACGGCGAAACTGAGCCCGGGCCAGACCGTTCTGATTCACGGCGGCTCGGGTGGCGTGGGAACCTTTGCGATTCAAATCGCAAAAGCACGCGGCGCGAAAGTTCTCGCGACCGCATCCACGCCGAACCAGGACCTGCTCAAACAACTCGGGGCCGACGTAGCAATCGACTATACCAAACAAAAGTTCGAGGACGTGGCGAAAGATGTCGATGTTGTGCTCGATTGCGTCGGCAAAGACACATTACAGCGATCTTACGGCGTCGTGAAAAAAGGAGGGTTCATTGTCACGCTGGTAGCGAGTCCGGATCCAGTCGAATTGGAGAAACATGGCATTCACGGCTCGGATCTGAGTGTCGCACCAAATTCCGGCGAGCTCGCCGAAATCACGAAGTTAATTGAGCAAAAGAAGATCAAAGTGGTTGTATCGAACGCGTTGCCGCTGACCGAGGCCGCCAAAGCGCAAGAACAAGCTGCGACCCGGCACACTCACGGCAAAATTGTCTTGAAAGTTTCGGAAGCTTCGAAATGATTTCTTCCGAGCCAGAAGAATATGCAGCGTCGAGAATTCCTCAGCTTTCCAGTCTCCTTGCGGCTGCTTCCACGTGCTCATCTGTATTGCCCAACGCATTGGCAAAGCCTCCGCCAAAAAAAGTTCTGCTGCTTGGCGGCACCGTTTTTGTGGGTCCGGCGCTGATTGATGCTTTGCTCGCAAATGGTCATTCGGTCACGCTGTTCAATCGCGGGGTGACTAATGCCGATTGGCTTTGATTACATGCGTGCGGGAGATGTGAAGGCAGCGGTTGAAGTTTTAAAGCTCGTCCTAACGGCGTATCCAGATTCAGCCAACGCAAATGGCAACCTGGCCGAAGCGTATTTGAAAGATGGACAGAAGGATCTGTGGCACGGCTGCATGCCGAAAGGGCATTAGCCCTGTTGGATTCTCATGCCGGACCTGCATCATCATGGGCCGACACGGAGCAGTTTCGCGGTGAGATTCGTTCGCAGTGCGCAGAAGATATTAAGTAAGCTCGGAGGGAAACAGGGTCAGCCGCGATGAAACGTGAAGGAGTTTAAGCAAAGCGCCGGCTCATCGCTCCGCCGCGTCAATCCCTTGTAGCCCTTTCAGCAGCTCAAGCCCGCCGCAAGCCACTCGCTTGCCGAGCCATAGCAGTGCGAAGGGTCACATATTCCAGTCTTATGGTGGGTCATTGTCTTCTTTCTCAACCTTAACAATAAATCAATAACTGATCACAATAACCAGCGAATAGGCCATCGCTCGTCGCCGCGGATAGGCCGCGTGGCGCAACTTTACGCGGTCGTCGTTTTCTCTCCGTTCACTTGGTCGGTGATCACCGCAGTAGTTTCTTCTTAATTCTTAACTCTTCCTTCTAATTTGTCCCCTTCACCAGCGTCAGATGGTCGAGCGAAATGCATTGACTTTCCAGTGACGGCTCACTATTCCAACCCTAACGCAGATAAAGCGAGCATCCGGCTTCTCAACCGGTTCGGCGGCAAAAGCTAGTAAGACCCCTTGTCCGCTGCGGTATAAACATTGAGCGTGGTCAGCTCGTACATACGGGGGTATTCCCCGAGGAAAATAGAAATGAAAAAATTGATGTTGATATTAATCGCGCCGGTCTGTTGCACGGCTTTCGCGCTGAACGCGTCGGCTCAGCAAGCCGACCAGGCGACTACCGATGCTGTGATTGCAATGGTAAAAGCACAATGGGCGGCTGAAATCAAAGATCCGACAAGTGTCTCCGAACAGATGAAGGACGCGTCGGACGACTACACCGAGTTCAACGCCGATTATGCCACGCGTCTCGATGGAAAAGCGATGAGTTCACACCTGGCGGAAGCGGCAGGAAAAGCTTCTGGCAAGACGATCGCGGCGGAAATGGCCAACCCAAAAGTCCAGGTATACAACGGGAATGTTGCCGTCCTGACTTACAACTATGTCGGCGTGATCCAGGACAAGGACGGAAAGACGGAACCGGCTCGCGCAAAATCGACGCGCGTCTTTGTGAAAAAGGGCGACAAATGGACGTTGGTCCACGCAAACTTTGGCTCGGATCCACTGCCAAAATAATAAGACTCTGAAAATCTGAGAAAGGGGCCGCTAGTGCGCGCTTTGCGCTTTTGGCGGCCCCTTATCTTGTACCGACAAGTATCCGGAAGTGCCGGGAGAGATCGTCCGCCACGCCCCTCGCTCGTTTTCTGTGAGCGTCGGCGCCCAAATTCCTACTTTCCATTTTTTCTCTCTCCTTCTACTTCTGCCCGAGTGAGCATCTGTTATTGTACGCCTGTTTCGGCCCACTTTCGGGAGCGGACAAAACGCTCCGGTTTGCCCCAGACGCTGGGCAGATAACTGTCGCCAAGCTTGGCGAAGGTTTCTTTGGCCAACTCACGATCACCGCCCAGGGTCGACAGCAGTGCAGTGTGATTTAGCAGCTCGAACGATCGCGGATATTTTTGTCGCATTGCGATGAGTCCCTCGCGTACCTGCGGCCAGGACGCGTTGGTTTCGCGGAAAACATTGTCGTAGTAACCGGACAGCGCCATGACAATTCGAGCGTAGATCTCGGCGCCGAGGCCATCAGGTCGCGCGGCGGCTTGGTCAGCATATGCTTCCCAATCGCCAGGCTCGCCATACCAACGGGGAAGTAACGAGGAAGCACGCGCTATGTCATAGCCCCAGAACTTTGGTTCAATGGCCTTTGCTTCCTCGAGCAACTGATCGTACGCATTCTTTGGCAATTGCTGACCGCGAGCCACGCCCAGAGCAACTTCCCACCACATAGGGTCTTTTTCTGTTAGTTCGCGCGCTTCCGCGAGCGTTTTGCGCGCCGACTCGAGCCGCTCGCCAAAGAGTCGCCAGCCTTCTTCGGTTACTTTGTCGGCGAAGTCCGTGCCTCGCGCATGCCATGCGTACTCTCTAAGAAAGTCTGCGTACGCAACGCGCGCGGTAATCGATGCTGGAAACTGCGCGATCCACTCCTCGTGAATACGATCATGCAGTTGCCACATGCTCTCCGGTTCCTCACGGCGACAAGCAAAGGACTCGTAAAATTGCGCTATTTTCCATGAGCCGTTGCCGAAGAGCGGCTTCGTTCGACGAATCTCAGCGGCTACCGGCTCGAGCTCGGCAAACCGCCGATTGTTATAAAGCGCGCGCATCTTCAACCGAAAGGCATAGATCTCTTCCTGAATTGGATCCTTCGTCGGCTTAAGTTTCGCGACCGCCGCTTTCTCTTCGGCGTTCCAGCACGCTGGTAATCCACAAATGCAAAGAAGGAGAAGGGAGCCGAAATGCTTATTCATAAGACCAGCCGGGCAACCCATGGCCCAATCGAATTCTGAAGATGCC
>QHQU01000110.1 GCA_003219925.1 Verrucomicrobiota bacterium | reverse complement strand
GGCGCCGTGGTGCTCGAATTGTCAGGCGGAACTGAAAAGCGGTGGCTGGTTGAAAATGGCGAGGGAAAACCCGAAGACCAGATTCATTTTTGTTTCCGTTTGGAACAACGGCAATGACGGTCGTGCCATGCTGGAGAAATTCGGCCTGACCAATCAGGCGAATGTTACCATTACGGCTGATCCGGGACCGCGGACTGGAGACGCCAAGATCAAGCAGTTCGCCGGACTCCCGCTTTCGTGGATTCCGGCGACTTTGATTTACAAAGGGGGCGATCTTCGTTACGCCTTAAATTACGGCGAGATTCGCTTTCCTGTGCTCCAGCAATTTTTAGCAGACAGTGAGTCGGAGTGGTCGCACAAAGGCGAAGCGAAACTGGAAGAATGACGACGGCAACACTTTCACCCAAAAGCGCCAAGGTGAAATTCCGTTTAGCGGGCGGGGCGCAGCCACTCATTCTCCTGCCGGTGCAGGTGAATGGCGACGGCCCCTTCAAATTCATTTTAGATACAGGCGCGGGCACCTCGCTCCTTTCATCCGATCTGGCGAAAAAACTGAACCTTAAAATCATCAGCACGAAAGAAGGTCAGAGCGCCGGCGGAAAAATTTCGGTATCGTTGGCCAAGGTCGATTCGCTCGCCATCGGACAAGCAAAGCTTGACGACCTCGATGTTGGAATTGTCGATCTTAGTCACATTGGAAAGGCGATTGGCACGAGAATCGATGGCGACGTCGGCTACAATTTTCTAAAGCATTTTCGCATCGCGATCGATTATCACGATTGCGAGATTCGATTCGATGAACCGAGGCGGATCGAGCGCCTCGGACGATCAGCCAAGGCCGAGGTCCCGATGCGGCTGGCGAGTCTGGCGAAGCCGCTCCTGCTGGTGGACGTGCATGCAAATGGCCACGGACCATTCCAATTCGCCATTGATACCGGCACCTCCACCACGGCGATTGCACCGGAACTGGCGCAGCAGCTCGGTCTCAAGGCCTCGCCCGTCGGTCCGCTTACCACTGGTGACGCGCAGGTCAATGTTACCGCCGGCACCTTGGAATCGTTCCAAGTGGGTCGCGCCGGAATCGATGATCTTGTCGTGGTGGTCGCCGATTTCTTTTCCATGCTCAGTCAGGCTGTTGGCGTCAGGCTCGACGGCATTGTCGGCTACAATTTTCTTCGAAACTTCAGGGTCGTGATTGATTACCCGGGCGAGAAACTTCGTTTGGAGTAAACGATGGTCCCAACCCTGATCCCGGCGCAAAAATCGATTGACCGTCCGCCCGCGATTCTCTCACTCATCGGCGACACTCCGCTGGTCGAAGTAACTCGGATCGACACCGGGCCATGCCACCTTTTTTTGAAGTTGGAAAATCAAAATCCGACTGGCTCGATCAAAGATCGGGTCGCGCTCGCGATGGTGGAGGCGGCGGAACGAGATGGCCAGCTCGCGCCCGGCGGAACGATTATCGAAGCGACCGCGGGTAACACGGGACTGGGACTCGCCCTGGTGGCGGCGGCGAAAGGGTACCGCATAATTCTCGTTATACCGGACAAGATGTCGGAGGAAAAGATCGCGCACGTCCGCGCTCTCGGCGCCGAAGTCCGGCTGACGCGCTCCGACGTGAGGCGGGGCCACCCGGAATATTATCAGGACGTGGCGGCGCGGCTGGCCAGCGAAATTCCAGGCGGATTTTACGTTAATCAGTTCGGCAATCCGGCGAATCCACTGGCGCATGAACGTTCTACTGGACCCGAGATTTGGGAGCAAATGCGGCACGACGTGGATACGATCGTGGTTGGAGTCGGTTCGGGCGGAACCCTAACGGGACTTGGACGGTTTTTTAACCGGGTCAAGCCGCGCCGCGGAGTGGAAATGATTTTGGCCGACCCGACCGGCTCGATTCTTTATGAGTGGGTGAAGACGGGCAAGCTGGTCGAGTCGGGCAGTTGGGCGGTGGAAGGAATCGGGGAAGATTTTGTTCCCGACAATGCCGACATGTCGTTCGTGACCGAGGCGTTTGAGATTGACGACTCTGACAGCTTTGCCACCGCGCGTGAGCTTTTGCGTAAGGAAGGGATTCTCGGTGGTTCATCCACCGGGACGTTGCTGGCAGGTGCCCTTCGATATTGCCGCCAGCAAACCAAACCAAAACGGGTCGTCACCTTCGTTTGCGACAGCGGCAACAAATATCTTTCGAAAATGTTTAACGATGTCTGGATGGCCGAACAAGGTTTCACCATTCGGCCAATGCATGGAGATCTAAGTGATCTGATTTTGCATCGTTACGAAGCCGGCGAAGTCGTAACCATCGGGCCGACCGATACCTTGCTCACTGGTTTCAAACGCATGCGCCAGGCCGACGTCTCGCAGCTGCCGGTGGTGGACGAAAGTGGTCGCGTCGTTGGCATCATCGATGAATCGGACATCCTGGTAAAAGTGCATCGCGACGCCTCCCACTTTAATTATGAAGTCCGGCAGGCCATGACTGACCAGCTGGAAACGTTGCCGCCAGATGCAAAAATTGATAATCTGCTTGGAGTATTCGATCGCGGGCGCGTCGCCATTGTCATGGACGGCGACAAGTTTCTCGGTCTCATTACGCGAAGCGATTTGCTTTCCTATTTGCGCCGGCATATGCCGAAGTCGCCGGTCGAGCGCGAATTTAGCTAGCTTCTCGCATCGGTCATCCCGAGCGAAAGTCGAGGGATCCCGTTGAAGTTACCTTAAAGATTTCGCTGCGGGATCCCTCGACTTCCCCTCGGGATGACCGGTTCCTAGCCCTCGAATTGATTTTCTCATCTGCGAAATCCGCGTAATCTGCGGTTCAGGTTTGTTGCAATGAAAAACTACGATATTGCCACCCGCACCATTCACGCTGGACAGGAACCCGACCCATCAACCGGCGCGATCATGACGCCGATTTACGCCACTTCGACGTATGTGCAGGAAAGCCCGGGCAAACACAAAGGCTTCGATTACTCGCGCTCAATCAATCCGACGCGGCTAGCTTACGAAAAATGCATCGCTGATCTGGAAAGCGGTACGCGCGGCTGGGCCTTTGCCTCCGGGCTCGCGGCTATGGCGACCGCTCTTGATGCCCTCGAGAGCGGCTCGCACGTTGTCGCAAGCGACGATCTTTACGGTGGAACATTCCGGCTTTTCGAAAAAGTCCGGCGCCGCTCCGCCAATTTAGATTTCACCTTCGTTGATCTCACTGACGCGTCCAAGTTCGAAAAATCGATCAAGCCCAATACCCGCATGGTTTTGATCGAAACGCCGAGCAATCCGCTGCTAAAGATCATCGACATCGAGGCCATCGCGAAAATCGCGCGCGAAAAGAAGATCATCAGCGTTTCGGATAACACCTTTGCTACGCCATGGATTCAGCGGCCGATCGAAGCCGGGTTCGACATGGTGGTCCATTCCGCCACCAAATATTTAAACGGGCACTCCGACATGGTCGGCGGCGTTATTGTTGTCGGTGAAAATAAGGTGCTGGCCGATCAGATCGCGTTTCTGCAAAATTCGGTCGGAGCAATTGCGGGACCGTTTGACAGTTTCCTGGCGCTACGCGGATTGAAAACACTGGCGCTGCGGATGGAACGGCATTGCTCGAACGCGCTGGAAATTGCGCGCTGGCTCGAAGACCAACCGCAGGTGAAACATGTCTATTATCCGGGGCTCAAAATCCATCCGCAGCACGATCTCGCGCGCCAGCAAATGCGCGGGTTCGGCGGAATCGTCACGATTATCTTGAAAACCGATCTCGAAGGAACGCGGCGCTTTCTCGAGAACACTCATTTGTTTGCCCTGGCCGAAAGTTTGGGCGGGGTCGAGAGCCTGATCGATCATCCCGCTATCATGACCCACGCCTCGGTTCCGAAAGATCAGCGGGAGAAGCTTGGAATCACCGATTCGCTGGTGCGTTTGTCGGTCGGGGTGGAAGGCGTGCGCGATTTAATCGACGATCTGCAATTCGCTTTCGACGCGATTTAGGTGGAACGCGCTCTCCAAGCGCGTTGATCTTCGGGGAGCGCACCCACCTCGCGTGCTGTCGTTGGCAACTCAGCCAACGACTTCTTTTTGTTGGGAGAGAAGGATTTCGGCGAGGCGCCGAAATCGGCACGCGAAGGCGCGTGCGCTCCCCAGAAAAGACGCGTGATTGCGGACATTTCTTTTGTCATGTCGAGCGAAGTCGAGACATCTCTAGATTCGGTTTCTCCTAAAAAATAGTTAGAGATCCCTCGGCTTTCGCTCGGGATGACAGAAAGGGCTCTGGGTAGAACGATCGCAGGTTTTGTTGTTGCGCGCTTTCTGGAGTTGAGAGATTCATCGCCGCGGTCAAAATGACAGACGCACATGGGCAACTCCTTTGGCCAGCTTTTTCGCGTCACCACTTTCGGTGAATCACATGGTGGCGGCATCGGTGTGGTCGTGGACGGTTGTCCCCCGCGCATTGCCGTCTCAGGCGCTGATATTCAACAGGAACTCGATCGTCGTCGCCCCGGTCAGAGCAAAATCACGACTCAACGCAAGGAGCCGGATCGTTGCGAAATTTTGTCAGGCGTTTTCGAGGGGAGAACCCTCGGCACTCCGATAACGGTTCTCGTTAGAAACCAAGACGCGCGTCCGGAAGCCTATGAAGCGATGCGCGAAACTTTCCGTCCCTCGCACGCCGATTTCACTTACCAGGCCAAGTACGGAATTCGCAACTGGCAGGGCGGCGGACGCGCCAGCGCGCGGGAAACAATCGGTCGCGTCGCCGGTGGGGCGATCGCGCGCAAAGTGCTAACCACCCTCTTTCCAAAAATCGAAGTCGTCGCCTTCGTCACGCAAATTCACCAGATCGTCGCGAAAATTAACCGGTCGAAAGTTACAACCGCGGACGTGGAAGCCTCGATTGTTCGATGTCCCGACAAGGCAGCCGCGAAGAACATGATCGACCTGATTGAGAAGACGCGTGCCAACGGCGATTCGCTTGGTGGCGTAATAGAGTGCGTTGCAAGAAATGTCCCGCCGGGGTTAGTCGAACCCGTTTTCGACAAACTCGAAGATGATCTCGCCAAAGCGATGTTGAGTCTGCCCGCCACCAAAGGCTTCGAAATTGGTTCCGGATTTTCCGCGACGCGCATGTGCGGCTCGGAACACAATGACGCCTTCGAGAAGCGCGGCGGCCGCATCAGCACACGCACGAATTTTTCTGGCGGAATCCAAGGGGGAATTTCCAACGGCGAGGAAATTTATTTCCGTGTCGCCTTTAAGCCGACCGCGACAATTGCGCGAGAGCAAGAGAGTGTGACTTCCTCCGGCAAAAAGACCAAACTTGCCGCCCGCGGCCGACATGATCCATGTGTCCTTCCGCGGGCCGTCCCGATGGTAGAGGCAATGACCGCGTTGGTCCTTTGCGATCACGCGTTACGACAGAAGGCGATCGCGAAAAGTTAGCGCGCCTCCATGCTTTCAGCGATCGCCAATTCCCAACCCGCAACT
>QHQU01000109.1 GCA_003219925.1 Verrucomicrobiota bacterium | reverse complement strand
ATCAATACCACTTTTTCGCCGTGCTCGATCGCGTCGATGTGCAACTCCATTTCGGCTTCGCCGTACTCGAGCGAATACCTCGCGCTTTCGGTCCGATAGGGGAGCCGCCCCTTTTTGCGCAACGGCACGAAGCCGATGCCAAGCTCGTAGGCAACGGCAGAACCAAAAAGAAACCCACGCGCGTCGATGCCGACGATTTTATCGATTCGCTTGTTGCGCAATTGGTGCAGAAAAATATCAACCGAGGCGCGGAATAACGCGCCATCTTTCAGAATTGGGGTGATATCCTTAAAAATAATTCCGGTTTTTGGAAAATCGGGCACGTCGCGCACGGCTGCGTGTAGTTTAGAAAGCGTCTCTGCAGCCATCGCCGGGGCCGATGCTAGCGCCTCGCACAGAAAGGTCAAACGCCGTGCAGTTGGTTGCGAAGCGGAGCGCCCGCTTTACTCTGCTGCACGATGGATCGACAGCTCCTGATTTTCGCGACGGTTTGCTATCTGGCGGCGGTAATCAGAACCGTTATTTCGTTTCGTGCCCGCATCTTTCGACGGAGCCGATTTGTTTTCCTAACAATCGCGCTTGGTTTCGTTTTGCAGACTGCATTTCTTTCCGTTCGCGGACACGCTCTGGGGAGTTGTCCGATTACGAATTTATTTGAAGTGCTCGTCTTTCTGGCCTGGTCAATCGCCCTTATCTACCTGTTGATTGGAACGACCTACCGCCTCTCCCTTATGGGCGCGTTTACGGCCCCGCTCGTTGTTCTACTGCAACTCGTCGCTTTGCTCTTACCGATAGATACCCCGCGCGCTTTCCCGATCGCTCCAAATCCTTGGTTGGAATTTCATGCTTCTATTTCGATCATCGCCTACGGGGCGTTCGCACTCGCTTGCGTCGCGGGCGCCATGTATCTGGTGCAGGAACGGCAGCTCAAGACCCACCAGTTGCGGTCAATCTTCTATCATTTGCCTCCGTTGCCTAATCTCTTTTCGGCAATGACGCGGTTGCTTTGGTTCGGCTTCATTCTCTATAGCGCGGGGCTAATCAGCGGATTTTTTGTGAACGAGCCACTGCCGTGGACTAAGATCGCTTTGGCGATTGCCATTTGGATTTTGTACGGCGCGATTTTGCAGGGCCGGTATTTACGCTGGATGGCGCCGCGGCGGATTGCCACGCTATGTGTGGTCGCATTCGCCGTCGCGTTGTCACTTTTGTGGAGCATCGAGTTTGTCGGTCATCGGGCATGAACTTTTTTTGCTTTGGTCTTAACCATCACACCGCGCCGATCGAAGCACGTGAGCGCTTTGCTGGTCATGCCCGATCGCCAGCAGTGCTGCGTGACCTCGGCTGCAGCGAAGTGCTGTTGCTCACGACTTGTAATCGGGTGGAAATTTACGCCGCAGCGGGTGCAAATATCGCGAACGAAGAAATCGCAGAATCTTTGCGCATCAATGACGAACCGAGCTCAAAAAACGATTTGGAGGCATTTTATCGCAAGGAAAATGCGGAATGCGCGCGGCATCTTTTTCGTGTCGCGGCGGGACTTGATTCCATGGTGGTGGGCGAAACCGAAATCCTCGGCCAGGCCAAGCGCGCTTATGCTGACGCACGTGCGAGTGGAAATGCCGGGCCGTTGCTTCATCGACTGTGTCAGCGTGCTTTTCGGGCGGCAAAACAAGTGCGCTCAAAGACGCAGATTACGCGTGGCCCGGTTTCGGTGGGTTCGGTGGCAGTCGATTTGGCGGAGAAGATTTTTGGTGATTTGCGAGGGAGAAAAGTTTTGGTGTTGGGGGCTGGGGAAACGAGCGCCAAAACTTTGCGTGCGCTCGCTTCTCGGGGGGTTTCAGATCTACGCGTAAGCAATCGGACACCGGCACGCGCGGAAGAGCTGGCAAACGAGTTGGAAGGAATTGCGGTGCCGTTTGCGACCTGGCTCGAACAGTGTCGCGAAATCGATATTCTAATTTCATCGACTGCGGCCGAAACGCACCTCCTGACTCCGCCGTTGCTTGTTCCGATTTTGCGCGACCGAGCCGATCGCCCACTTTTTATCATCGATATTGCCGTCCCGCGGGACGTTTCTCCCGAAGTGAACGAATTCGACGGTGTTTATCTCTACGACATTGATTCCTTGCAAGAGATTGCCAGCGAATCACACGAGCTCCGCCGGCAGCAAATCGCCGCTGCCGAAGCGATCATCGACGAACACGTCGCGGATTTTCAAAAACATTTGGGTTTGTCTCAGTCCGGGACGCGACCAACAAAAGAGTGCCCGACGCGTGTCAGCGGAGAATTGCGGGCCTCTGAACTGTAGCGACGCTTCGTGAGCGTCGAAGAGTCACCAGGGTCTGGCGTTCAGGAAACACCGCAACAGGAAATAGTTCTCGGCACTCGCGGAAGTGAATTGGCGTTGACGCAAACCCGAATGGTTGAGGAAGCGCTGGCTCGGACCCGGCCCTTGGTCAAGGTAGCAACCGAAATCATTCGCACGACAGGCGACCCTGAGCACGTTGCACCGAGCGAATTGGACCGAAGAGAAGGGCGCAAAGGAATTTTCACGGCTGAGCTGGAGCGGGCGCTGATGGAAAAGCGCATTGATGTCGCGGTGCACAGCGCGAAGGATTTGCCCAGCGAAATGGATAACGCACTTACGATCACCGCGGTTTTGCCCCGTGGCGCAGCGGAAGATTTGTTGCTGCGGAAAAGCACAGCACATGCGCCGATCGCAACGATTGCGACGGGAAGTGTGCGGCGACAAAGGCAAACGCGTTGGAGTAATCCCGCCGCACGCGTCGTAGGGCTACGCGGAAATGTGCCAACCCGTTTGCGCAAATTCATCGAAAGCGATTGGGACGCGATTATTCTGGCGCGCGCCGGCCTGGAGCGGCTCGGATTCCTGCCACCGGAGTTTGAATTTGAAGGCCAGAAGCTTTTTGCCGAAATACTGCCGCCAGAAAATTTTTTGTCGGCTGGCGGTCAGGGCATCATCGCTTTGCAAACACGCGCAGCCGATTGGGTCGCGCGCGAAATCATGTCGTCGATTGATGACATGGAAACGCATCTTTGTTTGCGAGCGGAGCGGGAGTTTTTGCGATTATTGCAGGGAGATTGCGATTTGCCGGTGGGCGTGCACGCTCGATTTATGACGGGCGAAATGGCATTGCGCGTCCAACTATTTGGCGATGCACTGGCGCCAAAGACGGCGAGCGGGCGAGGATGCGATCCGGAGAAACTGGCGGGCGAAGTTTTTAGAAAGCTCGAGCGTGAGCAAAAGTAGGAGTCAGGAAGGAAAATGTTTTCTGGTCGGAGCGGGCCCGGGCGATCTGGGACTGGTGACGCTGCGTGCGAAAGAGTTGCTCGAACGCGCGGACGTAATTGTTTACGACGCGCTGGTCAATCCGGAAATGCTGGACTGGGCCCCGGTTGACGCCGAAATCATTTTCGCTGGAAAGCGTGCTGGCGAGAAAACGTTTTCGCAGGATGAAATCAACGCGCTCCTAATCGAAAAATCGCGTCTCGGAAAAAATGTAGTGCGTTTGAAGGGAGGCGATCCATTTATTTTCGGACGCGGGGGCGAAGAAGCGGAAGCGCTGGCCGCGGCTGGAATTGACTTCGAGATTGTCCCTGGAATTACGTCTGCCATCGCGGCGCCCGCCTATGCCGGAATTCCGGTAACTCATCGCGACCAGAATTCGCACGTCACTTTCTTCACCGGCCATGAGGATCCGACGAAGGGCGAAAGCGCAATTGACTTCGATTCGCTGGCGAACCTGGGCGGCACCCAAGTGATGTTAATGGGGATGGATCGGTTGGCAGTGATCACCCGCGAAATGCTGGCGCACGGCAGCCGAAAGGACCTGCCGGTGGCGCTTGTTCACCGTGGCACAGTGGGACAGCAAAAAACCATTGTTGGCACTCTGGAAAATATCGCAGAGCGCGCGAGTGCAGCGGGCTTCGAAGCGCCGGCCGTCGCGATTTTCGGCGATGTTGTTTCCTTGCGAAAAGATTTAAACTGGTTCGAAAATCGTCCGCTTTTCGGTAAGCGAATCGTGGTCACGCGCACCCGCAAACAGGCAAGCGGGTTGAGTTCACAATTGCGCGCGCTGGGAGCGGATGTCATCCAGTTACCAACCATCCGGATCGAACCACCCAGCGATCTTCGCGAGTTCGCCGAATTGGTGCAGGATGCGCATTCCTATGACTGGATTGTTTTCACCAGCCCGAACGGTGTGGACGCCTTTTTCGAGATTTTTTTCAAACTCTATGATGACGCGCGAGAGATCGGCCCTGCAAAGATTGCGGCCATCGGGCCGGCCACGGCGCAACGAGTGAGGGATTTCCATCTTCACGTCGATTTGCAGCCGAAAGAGTTTGTGGCTGAAGCGGTGGTAAAGGAATTTGAGAAGCAGGGTGGGGTTGAAAACCTGAGGATTCTGATTGCCCGGGCAGAGAAGGCGCGGGACTTGCTCCCTAAAAAACTAAGCGGCATGGGTGCGATTGTGGACGAAGCGTTTGCGTATCGAACCGTTCCGGAAACGCGTGACGCGACCGGAGCGCGTCGCCGTTTTTCGGCTGAAGGAGCCGATCTCATCACCTTCACCAGCTCATCGACAGTGGAAAATTTTCTCGATCTGAAGCTGCCTTGGCCGGCTGGAATGAAAGTGGCCAGCATCGGCCCAATCACGTCGGCAACGGCGCGTGAGCGCGGGCTCAGTGTCGACGTGGAGGCGAAGCAGCACGATATCGCGGGATTAGTCGAGGCGATTCAGAAATTTTACGGCGCCTGATTTATGCCCGACGACTTCGCCAGCACGATGCAGGAACTGAGCGCTGCGGCAACGTTAGCGCGTGAAGAAACGCGGACCAATGACTTCGCTTCGCTTCTACGCGAATTCCGCGCCGTCAATGAGAACGTGCAAAGCTTGGAATCAACTCTAACCCGCCGAGTCGAGCAAATCGCCTCGATCATTCTGCCTGCACATGCCACCGAATCCGCGGCCCAGTTTCAGAAAATCGAAGACGGCATCGACGCCATCCGCGCAAGCGAATCGGTGAATCATCGGCTGTTCGATTCTTTGCACGAGGAGCTGTTGAAATATCGCGATAATTTCCTCTACGAATCACTGCAAAAGCCGTTCGTTCGCGACCTGCTCGGGGTATACGACGATCTCACAACTCTGGCGACCCAGCTCAAAACCGCATCCGAGGGACGGAAATCGGAACGGTTAGCGCGTTGGCAGGATAATTTGGGAAACGCAATCCATGGTTTGCTGGAGGTGTTTCACCGTCTGGAAGTGACTGAGGTGGAACCGAAAGAATTCGTCGATCTGGCGATACATCGTGTCGCTAATTACGAATCGACTGA
>QHQU01000108.1 GCA_003219925.1 Verrucomicrobiota bacterium | reverse complement strand
GTTTTTGTCTTCATCCGACGGGCGCAGACTCTATGTGTCAGGGGGGCGCAGAGCAATATCGCGCCGGAAATGGCAGCCATCGAAATGAATTTGGTTGATGGCAGCGTAGGCACGCTCGCGTGCTTGTTCGACCGAGTCACCCAACGCTGTGATTGCCAGTACCCGACCGCCGGATGTCATCGTCTTTCCATCCTGCTGTTTCGTCCCCGCGTGAAAAATCTGCACGTCCGCTAACTGCGCCGCATTTTCCAATCCTGCGATTGGTTTTCCGGTCTCGTATTTTCCCGGATAGCCACCCGAGGCAAGGATTACTGTTACCGCAACTCGCGAATCGAATTCAATTGCCACATTTTCGAGCCCGCCTTCAATCGTCGCGATTAATAATGGAAGCAGATCCGATCTCATTCGTGGCAAGATGGCCTGCGTTTCCGGATCGCCAAATCGGCAATTGAATTCCAGCACGCGCAACTCCTGCTGCGTGATCATCAATCCCGGAAAAAGAAGACCGCGAAACATCGTTCCATTTCTCGTTAGCCCTTCCAGCAACGGCTGCATGATCGAGCCGGTGAATTCGCGTTCGCGCGCCGCGTTCCAATTGTCCGCCGGACTGACTGCACCCATGCCTCCGGTATTCGGACCCAGGTCGTCATCGAGAGCCCGCTTGTGATCGCGCGCAGTTGCAAGCATGCGAAACGATTTTCCGCTAACGAGCGCGTGCACTGAGCACTCGCTTCCACGCAAACATTCCTCGATGATGATGCGCCGGCCAGCCTCCCCAAAAGCGCGCTCTTCCATCATCGAGCGAACCGCCTGGCGCGCGTCCGCACGATCATGCGCGATAATTACACCTTTACCAAGGGCTAGTCCGTCCGCCTTGATGACGACTGGGAGCGCGACCTCATCACAGTAATTCAGCGCCTCCGCACTGGATGAAAACATGCGCGCGTGTGCAGTTGGAATTTTCTCTGCGCTCATCAATTCCTTGGCGAAAATCTTCGAAGCTTCCAATTGCGCCGCCTTTTTGTCTGGGCCGAAAACACGCAGCCCTTCCGCCTCGAACAAATCGACAATCCCGGCCGCAAGCTGGTTATCCGGTCCGATAACGGTGAGATCAATCCGGTTTTCTTTGGCAAAACGCGCGAGCTTCGGCAGATCGTTTGTCGGAATCGGAACGTTTTCGCCAACTCCTTCGGTACCGGCATTCCCGGGCGCGCAGTAAATGCGATCGGCATCGGGCGATTGCGCCAGCTTCCACACCAGTGCATGCTCGCGGCCTCCGCTGCCGACGACGAGAATCTTCACAGGGGCGAGCGTGCGTCAGCTACCAATGAAAAACAAGTTCGCCGGGGAGCGTCTAGAAGGACATGGTGGCTCCGCAGAGCGTCGCCCTACCAGTAAAATCTTCGCCAGCACGCATTGGTAGGGCGAGACTCCGTCGAGCCGCGACAGACCCCGCGCTTCAATCGAAATCAGCGCGCCCGCAACGCCGGCATCTCCGCCGGCGTAACATAGATCGTTAGCTGTTCGGTGCCTCGGAGGACAGTCAGCTTGCAGGGCGTACCGATCCGGTCGCCGACAAGTTTCTTGTGCAAATCGTGCACACTCGCGATCGGTTCGTCGTTGAAGGCGACAATCACGTCATCGGGCCGTATGCGGGATTGTTCCGCCGGACTCCCTTTTTCAACCGAGACCACCATTGCGCCGCTCTCATTCGCCAGGTGATAAAAGCGCGCCACCCGGCGATGCAGCGGCGAAGTCTGGCCAGCCACGCCGATGTAACCGCGACGGATCCGCCCCTCCTTGATCAGCCAGCCGGCAACGAATTTGGCGGTGTTGCTCGCGATCGCGAAACAGATTCCCTGGGCCGGCCGAATCACCGCGGTGTTGACTCCGATCACTTCGCCCGCGGAATTCGCGAGCGGCCCACCGGAGTTTCCAGGATTCAACGCGGCGTCGGTTTGGATGATGTTGTCGATCAGTCGGCCTGATTGCGCGTGCATCGAGCGACCGAGCGCGCTAATCACTCCGGCGGTCACGCTCGCTTGAAAACCGAGCGGGTTACCAATGGCGATTGCGATCTGACCGACACGCAATGTTTCTGAATCGGCCAGCCGCACGTGGGAAAGTTGCGCGGCATCAATGCGAATCACGGCGAGATCGGTATCCGGATCGTCTCCGACAAGCTGGGCGCGAGATTCACGGCCGTCGGAAAGGTTGACCACAATTTCGCGCGCACCATGCACGACGTGGCTGTTGCTCAGAATAAAACCGTCCGGCGCGATGATGAATCCCGACCCGCTGCCACCGCGCGAACCGTTGGCCCGCGATTCAATGTTCACCACTGAAGGCGTGACCCGGTCAACCGCACTGACGATGGTGCGCGAATAATCGTCGAGCAAAGCGATATCATCTTTGGCGGGGGCCGAGGCTACGGGCGCTTGTTTGTTTCCCGCCGTTTCAGCAGTCGCTAAAACATGAGGGCGACGAATGCGATTAACATGAATCATATATTGAATTTAGGATTCTGAATGCGCCGTCGCAACCGGTGCGGCGCGATTCTATCGACTGCGGGCAATTGCACCCGATGCATTTTCTCTCCCTTCCGGCTCCGCAGAGCGTCGCCCTACCATTGAAATCTTCGCCAACACGCTCTGGTAGGGCGAGACTCCGTCGAGCCGCGGTCCCCACCCGAAGGGTTGACTGCCAGCTCGCACGCATCTTTTCTGCAGGTAACCCGCGTGGAACAGATTAAACCCAATCGCATCTTTCTGCTTTCGCCCGCCTATGCCGGTGGCGAGCGCGCCCGCATGATTTTGAGCGAGCGCGCTCAGTTCGATCTGGCCCGGCGATTGCGCAGCCGCGAACGTGCGACTTTGGGTGAAGTCTTCGCCTTTCTCAGCGGACTCTATTTTCGCGGTAAGCTTGCCTACGCCAATACCTTCGCCCGCACGGCGGAGGGAATTTGCGGTGTGCTCGTTATCACGCCGACGCGCGGTTTGGTCGATGCCGCGACCAGAGTAAGTTTGCGCGATCTGCGCGAATTTGCCGAAGTCGACATTCATGAAAGCGATCCCCGTTACCGGGAACCGCTCGCGCGGGATGCGCAGCGGCTTGCCAAAAAATTAAGCGCCGAATGCGAAGTTGTTTTGCTCGGCAGCATCGCCACCGCCAAGTATGTCGACGTTTTACTGGAGAACTTTCAACATCGTTTGCGTTTCCCAGCCGATTTTGTCGGACGCGGCGACATGAGTCGCGGTGGGCTGCTGTTACGCTGTGCGGTGGATAAGACAGAGCTGACTTACATTTCCGTGATGGGCGCTGTTCGCAGTGGCAAGCGGCCGCCGAAACTTACGCCGCGGCGCTATTCAAGGGCTTCGCCGATATGATTGTCCTCCTGAGCTGCGAAGACGGCGAGGAATCTCGCCAATTCCAACCTCGTCACCCAATCTATCTTGTGTGTTCAGATACCTTCGGTGAGATCCTTTACTTCGTTCAGGGCGACAGATCGTTTGTTGCCGGGGGCGCCTGATCGAACACCACGATGTCAGTCGTGCTCACGCCTCCGCTGCCGCCAATGGAAGCGAAGTCTGTCGAAGAAATTCCAACGGTTGACGGTTGGCAATGTGAACCGAAATGGGACGGTTTCCGTTGCCTGGCGTTTCGCCGAGGGAAGGAGATTTATCTGCAATCGAAATCTGGCCAGCCGCTCGCGCGCTACTTCCCGGACATCGTTGTCGCGCTGTCGCGCCTGCCCGCGAAGAAATTTGTCCTCGACGGTGAACTTGTCATCGACGTTGATGGCCGTTTTTCCTTCGACGAATTGCAACTTCGCCTCCATCCCGCCGCCAGTCGCGTGCAGAAATTGGCAGCAGCCCACCCTGCAACCTTCATTGTTTTTGATCTGCTCGAAAGCGATGCTGGCAAATCGCTGCTCAAAGTTCCGCTGCGCGAACGGCGCATGGCGCTGGAGAAATTCGCGTCGAAAAATCTGAAATCGGCCGCCGCGATTAGACTTTCGCCGGCAACTACTTCATTGGCCCAGGCCAAAAAATGGTTCGACAAAGCCGGCGGTAATCTCGACGGCATCATTGCCAAACGTCTTGATGCCGTCTACGCCTCGGGAGAACGCACCGCGGTGGTGAAAGTGAAAAACATTCGCACCGCCGATTGCGTGGTTGGCGGCTTCCGTTACGCCAGCGGATCAAAATTAATCGGGTCGCTTTTGCTCGGTCTGTACGACGACACCGGCCTCTTACATCACGTCGGGTTCACTTCCGCTTTCAAGACGACTGACAAGCGTGCTTTGACAAAAAAATTCGAAGCGTTGCGCAAACCGCCGGGCTTTACCGGAAACGCTCCCGGCGGGCCAAGTCGTTGGAGTACCGAACGCAGCGGCAAATGGGAGCCGGTCGATCCCAAAGTAGTCGTAGAAGTAACCTACGATCATTTCACTGGCGACCGTTTTCGTCACGGCACAAGAATCGTTAGATGGCGAAAAGACAAAGCGCCGCGGCAGTGCACGCTCGATCAGGTCGCGCACCGTGAAGGTCGCGCGATTGCATTGCTGTAGGGCAGCGCGCGCATTCTGCGCGTTGTGTCGGAGATTCTCTCCGACATTTCTTTCCATTGTTCATTGCCACTGAAAGAGTGCTCCGCAAAACGCGGAGCACAGCGCACAGAATGCGCGCGCTACCCCTACTTCGAATTCAATGCAAAATTGATGTTCACATCGTAGTGCCCGCCACTGCCTATTCCGGCCGGAAGCGCATCCACCCGCGTCACTTTTTTTCCAACGGCTTCGACCGACTCATCGACCACGACGTTCCCAGACGACCGCACAATCTTGAAATCGGAAATGCCGCCATCTTTTTCGATCCGGATTTTTGCCAATGCCGAAAGCTTTGCTCCGCTGGCGACCACAGTCGTTGGCTGCTCCCATTCGCGATAAAAGCGATCGTGCAACATGTTGCCGTACCAACTTGCGTTGGCCGGATTGGCAGTAGCTCCGGTTTTTCCGCTAAGGTTCCCTTTTCCAGTCGTCGAAGTTTTTTCGTTCGATTCCTTTTCGGATCTGGTAGAGGCGGTTTTGTCTTTCTTATCCGCTGGTTTTTTCGCTGTTTCTTTTTTCTTCGCTGGCGTCGTTTCAGCGCGTGATTTCTTTTTCTCGGGGGTAGCGCTCGGTTTTGGCGAGGCCTTTTTCCTGGGGCTGGGTTTGGGGGATGGTTTCGGGACCGTGCTTGGTGACGGCGTTGGATGAGGAGTAGCAGCAGGGACTTGAATCTCGCTTTTTGCCGGGATCGAAGCTGGTTGATTTTCTTCCGGAGGGGATGACTTGCGTTCCGGATCGGGCGTCGGCGTTTCCTCTGCCTTCGCAAGGTCAGCCGTCTCCGTCGGTTCGCCGCCAGTATTCAACCATGTGATCTCCTGCGCGGCGGCGATTTTCGAAGAGCCAGCCCACCGCAAGAGTGCAACCAATGCCCCGAGGTGGACGAGCGCAATCAAGATGACGTTTCGCCAGAAACGTGCGTTGCGTCGCATTCCTATTTCGATTCCGCTTTTGTCGCGATACCGACTTTCGTGATTTGCGCGCGTTGCAACGAATCCATCAGCGTTACTAATTTCTGCACCGGTAATTCACGGTCAGGCCGAATCACGATGGCGACATCGGGATTTGCACGCTTCAACTCCAGCAAACGAGCGGCCAGTGAATCAGCCTCAACAATTTCGTTGTTTATCCTGATGGTCTCGTCACGATCGATCGAAATCGTCTGGACTTGCGCCTTGCTAATGGGCGCGTTAGCCGCGCTGCTCGAAGGAATCACCAGATTCATACTATTTTCGAGCAACGGCGTAGTGATCATAAAAATAATCAGCAGCACAAAAGCGAGATCGAGCAACGGGGTGACGTTGATTTCGCTTAGCGTGGAAAAATTACTGCGATTGGAATAACGCTTCATCTTTTCTCCTCGTCATCCTGAGCGAAGTCGAAAGATCCCGTTGCAGTTACCTTTAAGATTTCGCTGCGGGATCGACCGATTTTCGCTCCGCTTCCCTGGGGATGACCTCATCGCGAGAACTCGCCAACGCGGGCATTGTGCTCGACGTATTTGTGCTCAAACTCGGACGCAAGTTCGGCGGCGAAGTTATCCATTTGCACGATCATTCCGCGAATGCTCGTGACCAAAAAATTGTAGCCGAACATCGCCGGGATGGCGACGCAGAGCGCGGTCACGGTGGTGATGAGCGCGCCCGAAACGCCCGGGGCCATCGTTGCCAGATTCGGCGAACCGGCGACGGCGACATCGGTAAACGTGTCCATCACGCCCCAAACCGTGCCGAGCAAACCAAGAAAAGGCGCACCACTGACGGCCGTCGCGAGCAAAATCATTTGCGATTCAAGCTCGAGCGCAGTTTCCCCGACGGCGCGCTCCATCGCGGCGCGGACCGCATTCATTTGCGCCGGGGTGATTTTGTCGGCGACACCGAGACGGGCACGAAAAGTTTCATCCACTTCGGCCGAGCCAAGCAGATGAAATGCGAGTTCCTGACAACCAGCCCGGTAAACATTAAAGATGGGTGCTCCGACAAAGCGCGCATTTCGCTCGAACAGGCGCAAGGGCTGTCGGTCTTGGCGGAACGCTTCGAGAAAGCGCGCTGTCTGTTTTCGCGCGAATCGAATTACGCGCATTTTTGTGATCATGACCGACCAGCTAAAGATCGAGCCGATGGCGAGCGTCAGGAGAACGATCTTTCCCGCGACGGTGGAATGTTCAAAAGCGAAAAGGAGCCCGCCGCTAGCGATGCATTTCGAGAACAAAATCGGCGACAAGTTGAATTAATTAATAACGTGTTTCAAAAAAAGCGAAAGTGCTGCGCATGGAACACGGGCTTTTAGCCTGTGCACCCAGTGGACATTTTGTCCACGGCGTTGGAAGGATTCAGCGGAGTGCAACTCCGCGGGGCGCACAGACTCAAAGTCTGCGTTCCGCGCGGTCGTCATCCCGAGCGGAGCGAGGGACCTCACATTTGGTCACACACCCTCGAACGTTTGGGAGGTCCTTCGCCGTCTGCGCGGCTCAGGATGACGCTGCTACGTTTCTCGGAAATGTCGGGCGTACTTTTGCGACAACTACAAATACAATTCCGATCGCGATCAGGAAAAAGGAAAAAAATTGTCCACGGGTGAAAACGCCCACTAGCGGCGCATCCGGTTCCCGAAAATTTTCGCAGATGATGCGGAAGATCGCATAAAAAATAAAAAATAACCCAGTGAGGACGCCATTGGGCTGTCGCATTCGCGTGCGCACGAACCACAGGATCGTGAAAAGGACAATCCCTTCGAAGAAGGCTTCGTAAAGCTGCGAGGGATGACGCGGCGTCAGAATTCCCCGAAGGCCATCGTTCAATTGCGAATTATGGCGCGCTGCCTCGATAATTTGTTCCGGAGCGATCAATGACGGATCAAGGTTTTGCGCGATAGCAACTGCCCGGTCTCCGAGCGCCCTGTTTTCAATAAGCTCTTTGGGGAATTGCATTGCCCACGAAACGTTCGTGGCGCGTCCGTAGAGTTCGCCGTTAATGAAGTTCGCG
>QHQU01000107.1 GCA_003219925.1 Verrucomicrobiota bacterium | reverse complement strand
ACGGCAAGGTAACGTTCGAACCCGGCAACTCAAAGATGAGTGGGTCAGCCGATCTATCTTACAGCTATGGCAACTATTCGGAAGACCGTGGCAATGCAGTTGAGCGCGGAATCTACTTGATGATCTGGCGCGCCAACATGAACGGGGATTGGAAGCTGGCGCTCAACCTGCAAAAGAAACTCCCCCCCGGAGAAAAACGGTAGCCTGGCGGAATATATTGGAGTTTCCTGTAACAGATCTGCCCACGAAAAAACGGTCGGGTAGCGCACGCGTCCCGCGTGCTGGCGACGGTGTCTCACCGTCGCGAACTTTCCGTTGGGTGCGCGATTGAAAAAGCCTGTTTCCGCGCGATGCGGAAACCAACACGCGAGACGCGTGCGCTACCCAGCACAGGGCAACCCGACTACTACGTTCATATGACACAGTAGCCTACTTAGTGTTTTGGTAGCGGCCGCAGGAATAGGTCGGCCAGCCAGTCTGGATTCGCTACACCGTCGCGATAAGCTTGCAGCGATTCGACGGAAGAGTTCACCCGAAGGTTACTGTAATAACCCTCTTCATTTTGCCAGCGTTCGTGCCAGTAGACCGCAGCCTTGATTCGCGGATACCTGGAGCGAAACAAGTCCAGCCCCTGTTTGATCCACGCGGCTTTGTTGCCGGGTGGAAACTCCCCGGTCCCCCATTCAGCAATCATGATTGGCTTATTTGGGTCGACGCCGCTCATCTCTTTGTAGGGCCAGTCGACCAGGGAAGGTATGTCAGCCCATCCCTCCTCTCTATATTGCTGACCATAGACACTTAATCCCAGCCAATCCGCATAATCAGGCCCAGGATAATAGGCGGGCGCGAAGTTCCAGGTATCGAGCGGAGACGAGTAGTTATTGGTATGGAACATCCACTTAATGTTACTGGCCCCACGAGCGCGGACCCGGTCAACTACATGCCGATATGCTGCCTTAAATGTTTCCGGCCCCTGCCATTTAGTTTTCTCTTCATTCGCCGGCCGGTTTCCACCGTAGTACACGCCCGACCACGGGAACCAATCGCCATTCATTTCGTTTGCGAAGACGACGATCATCGGCCTGCCAAACGCTTTGGCGGCATCTGCCCAGTCATCGATGTACTTGTCCCAGGCGCCTGCGATGATTGAATTGAGATTGAAACGGTCGGGACCGGTATTCTGCTCGTAAGGCCGGTCCCACGGCGACCAAAAAACCAGGGGCAAGGACCGATGTTGCCAAATGACATTCAGGTTTTTGCTTGGAAAATCCTGTTCGCCCCAGTAGCTCGATGAAGCAATGATGGCTTGATGCTTGCCCACCATGGTCTCGAAGTCTTCAATCCCCTCGAGTGTGACATCCTCTTCTGCTTCGCCGAAATCAATGAACGCCCCAGTATACGCTCCGCGCTCCGGCACCATTACCTCTACGGATTCGCCGTTATCGGGCCTGTTGCTTTTGTTGCGTTGATGACATGCTGAAGCTAGCGCGATCAACGTTAGGAAGATAACTGTGCGAAGGCTCTGCGTTCTGCTGGCAAGATGGTTGTGCCCCACGACGCCAGTCTGCTTCATCGGCTTTCTGGCAGCAACTACTTCACCCGCCGTAGAGGAGAGTTCGTTAGTCGTCTCGGCGACGGTCGCGACCGATCAATGCGTGAACAAATGCATTCCTAAACAAACCCTCGGCGGCGGCGTCGACGGCCATGAGCGCGGAGAATGCGCGCGAATGTTGTCCGACAAGAACATCGCCGAGATGCTGTCAGCCGGTCTGGGACCTGTGACTTATCGGCTACGGACCGAGCTTGCCGGTGAAGTGTGGCATTGGAACCCGCGCGGCAGCTGGAGCGACGAGGCCCGTCAATGCGGCTATTGGACATCGAGTAGTTCAATTAGCACGCCGATCAACCTTTCCTACGGCTATCGACTGCCCCGTCGCGGCAACACCATCGATCAGGCAAACAACGATGGTTATTCACGTATCTCCGACGGCGACGAAAATTCTTTTTGGAAAAGTAATCCTTATCTGGATCCGTACTTTACCGGTGAGAGCAAGGATGCTCACCCCCAGTGGATTGTAATCGATTTGGGCAAAGTGAAGCCCGTGAACTCAATCCGCATTCAATGGGGAATGCCCTGTGCCAGACAGGTTCGGGTTGAGTATTGGACCGGAAACGACCCGATGCATTTGCATATCGAAAGGAACGATGATTGGCGAGTGTTTCCTCGGGGAGTGATAGACAACAGCCCTGGCGGCGATGTAACCACCCGCCTCAGCAGTAGCTCTATTCCGGTTCAATTCGTGCGCGTCCTGATGAACTCTAGTTCGGCCCCAACTACACAACCTTCCGCGGATGTCCGGGATCGTCTTGGGTTTGCCGTCCGCGAAATCAGCCTTGGCCAAACGAATGACGCCGGTGAGTTCGAGGACTACGTCCGCCACCATCCGGACAGAAGTCAAACAATTGTCTATGTCTCATCAACTGATCCATGGCATCGGGCCGAAGATATCAATTACAAGACGGAACAGCCCGGTCTCGATTTTGTTCTGCGAAGTAAACTGGCCAACCACCTTCCGGTGCTGGTGCCGGTGGGCGTGCTCTACGACACCCCGGATAATGCTGTTTCGGAGATCCAATATCTTTTGGCACGGAATTATTCATTAGAGGGCGTTGAACTGGGCGAAGAACCCGACGGACAATGGACTTCGCCGGAGGATTTTGCAGCGCTCTACGTTGCGACCGCCCGGCAGCTGCGCTCCCTTAGCTCTCAGCTCAAGCTTGGTGGGCCGAGCTTACAGAACTTTGATGGCCATCTCCTCACCTGGCCGGACAAATCAGGAAACCGTTTCTGGATGAATCGCTTTCTGCGCGCCCTCCGCGCGGCGGAATCTCCCTTCGATTTCTTCTCTTTCGAATACTATCCCTTTGATGATGTCTGCAGCGATGCTGCCCCGCAGCTACTGGAGATTCCGCACCGACTTCGCGCGATGTTGTCCAGCTTGCACGACGATGGGGTTCCTTCGGATATCCCGTGGCTGATGACAGAGTTTGGTTATTCAGTTTTTGCCGGCCGTCATGAAGTTGATATCGAAGGCGCACTCTTCCATGCAGATACCGTCGGAACTTTCCTAACTTCCGGCGGAACGAAAGCCTACCTCTACGGATACGAGCCGGACTATCTCACCGACGAGCTGAAGTGTTCGTGGGGTAATTTAATGATGCTGCAGATTTCCAACGCTGATAAAAAGCTTAATCGTCTGTCGACGTACTACAGTGCCCGATTAATTACGAACGATTGGATGCAGTGGGTAACGAAGACGCACGAAGTATATCCGGTGACAATTGAGCCGGATAACGCCGGCGTTACCGCTTACGCCGTACGGCGACCCGATAAGCAGTGGGCGTTGCTCGCGGTTAACAAAGATCCGAATCGTTCGGCGCAATTAAGCGTCCAATTTACAGGCGCTTCAGTTGATACGTTTACCGGCAAAGTAGACATCGCTCAATTCTCGCGTCAGCAATACCGCTGGCAAGAGGACGGTCCAAATGGGCGTCCGCTCGTGAGCAATTTGCCATCCCATCTTCAGCGCGCCGCATCTCGATACTACGAACTACCCCCTTACTCAGTTTCGGTATTACGCGGGCACGTTGGCCGTTAACTAGCACACGCCATCTGGCTCTCTTAAGACCTGTTCATGTCAACGCGAATCTGTCATGTCGAGCGCAGTCGAGACATCTCTAATTATTCGCAGCAAAGAAATAGCTAGAGATTCCTCGACTGCGCTTCGCTACGCTCGGAATGAGAGGATCGAGAAGGCGTTCGACAAAGCCAAGTCACTCATGGACAACAGCATCGTTTCGCGCTCACGTTCCTTCACGCACGCACCGGCACGGAAGCCGTGCGTTCCAGTTTGCCCCAACTTACCCATGCGCCCTTTACTCCGCGCACAATTGCTTTCCAGATACAGTAGCTCAGCATCGGCCGATAGATCAGGCGCATCGGAATAATTCGCCAGGCCTGAAGTAAATTTTCATGCTCGAGGATGCACGCGAGCGTCGCGAGGATCACATCGGTGGCAAGAAAAACAATGACAAATGGCAATAGATCGCGCCAGGCCCCAAACGGCAGTGACAGAATCAGAAACAAATCTACTGCCGGAGTAATTGCCACCAGGATGATCTGGAAGAACCAGATACTTGGCAAACTAAACCAACCCAGCGCCCGATATTTCCAGTTAAAGACCATGTCGCGATGTTTCCACAGACATTGCAGCGTGCCGTAAGCCCAGCGGAACCGTTGCCGGGAAAGTGCTCGCACGGTTTCCGGCGCTTCTGTCCAAGCGACTGCGGCGGGAACATAAACGATGCGCAGACGTTCCTTGTGCAGGCTTAGGGTCAGATCGGTATCTTCGGCCAATGTATCTAAACTCAAACCACCGGCGCGATCGATCGCTGTCTTGCGAATCGCACTAATGGCGCCCGGCAGAACCGTGATGCAATTCCATCGAGTATAGGCGCGTCGATCGAGATTAAAGCCGACGGTATACTCGAGCGACTGGCAGCGTCCAATAAAGCTTCGCAAGTTACCTACTTTGGCATGACCAGATACTCCGCCGAGGTCTGGGTTGCTAAACGGTGCCAGCAATTGCGGAAGGGTCTGCCGCTGACAATGCGTATCCGCGTCGATGAAGACGATGAATCCGTGGCGGGCTGCTCCGATTCCGCGTTGCAACGCGCGTGCCTTCCCATGGTTTTCCTGGCGGATCAATCGCACCCGTTCATCAGTTGCCGCGATCTTCTCCACTTCCGCGGCGGTATCGTCACACGAACCATCATCGACCACAATAACATCCAGCTCCCCTTGATAATCCGTCTTCAAAAGTGAGTGCAACGTTGCAGCGATGACCTTACCTTCGTTGTAAGCAGCAATCACGACGCTGGCGGGTTCGGCAAAATCCACCGGCGACGATCGACGAAAACGGTAGGCGAGGTAGATCACGATCAGGGTGCGAATCACTACCAGCACGGTCGCAACAATCATAAAAGCCCAGAGAAATTCCTGAACAGCGTGCACAACGCGGAAACCGGTGCTGCTGATGTAATGCGACATCGTTTGTCCTCCGGGCAATGGCGGCATCAGCGCGTCGCGAGTGGTATTCAGAAGTTTGCTCAGCGGCACGATGGTATCATTGCGTGCTTGCAAGTACTCAATGATGCGCGGGAGCGCTTCCAGCGTTTGCGAGCGATCGCCTCCCGCGTCATGCAGCAAAATGATATTGCCGTCATGGCGTTGCTGCTTAACCCGCTGCAAAATGACGTCCGCCCCCGGTCTGGCCCAATCCTGCGGGTCGATGTTCTCCAAAACGACAAGGTAATTCTGATCCTGCGCGATTTTCAGTGGCGTTAACTCAGCCAAACGCGCTGGTTGAGTGTCGGCTGCATAGGGCGGCCGAAACAAAGTAGTAGCGCGTCCAGTCAAAGTCTGAATAAGCAACTGGGTTGCATTCAATTCGAGCCGAACATGCTCGGGCCAGCAGAGGGCCAGATTGGGGTGATAATACGTGTGATTACCTATTTCATGGCCCTCAGCAACAATACGCCTAACGAGATTTGGGTAACGTTCGGCATTAACACCTACCAGAAAAAACGCGGCCTTTACCTTCGCCGCCTTCAACACATCTAGGATCTTCGGTGTCCACTCTTGTCCACCGACAGAGTGCGCATTCCGTCGGCACGCGATTCATCTACCGTCACGATCTCACCATCTCCAACGTCGGTGATAGTGTCGGTCCCGCGCAATACCTCCAGGAGCGAGTGCGTCGGCAGGTCGAATCTAAAATCAGGCGCGACCGCTAACGCGTCCCAAATCGCCGTATCTTCGCTGCCTAATCGATAGAGTGCGAAGCCGCCGGCATTCTGCTTTCGAACTTCGCGTAGTTCGTTCAGAAAAGTAACGACATCTAGAAACCAGACGGCATGCTCCTTGTCGTTGTCTTCATAATAAAAATAAGCGTTGTAACCGGGAGCGCTTACTTCAGCGGAATCGATCTCGGCATTGCTCGCTCGACTCATTGCTTCCGGAAAACTAATTAACTCAGCCTTCTTACCACCAATTACCCAGTCGTAACCGTAGCTACCAAGTGCGATGATCCACTGTTTGGGGTCGGAATCTTCCAGCAATACGTGCAACCAGCCTTCAAACCACATCCGGGAAGCGAGTGGCCCAGGCGAGTCGATATCGGAAGTTTCGTCGAATAGTAATGCGACGAAGCGATCGACATGGGCCGACAGCTCTTCGAAGTCGATATAGTCAATCTCCTGTCCAGGCGAAACGCTGAGCCAAAGCTGGCGGCCGTCGCGATGGAGCGCGGTGGCGAATTTTTTCAATAGCTCGGTAAAGTCTTTCTTGTAGGTCGGATCGAGTTGTTCCCAATCAACGACTACTCCGGCAGCTTTAGCATCACGCAGCACCACCAGCACATTGGCGATGAATTTCTCCTGCCGCTCCGGTGGACCGTGTGCCACATTTTCGACCGCTTCCGGTTGCCAGGTATCGCCGACCAAGTTGGTCAGAAGCGGCATCAGCGCGATCCCTTTGCTTTGCGCTAACTTTGAAACGCGCGCGTCAGCGTCGATTTGCAGATCACCTACCCCATTCACCATCGACATCCATTCCGGACAAACGTGGGTAATTTGCGAGGCGTGTTGCTCAAGCGAGGAGTAACTATAAGGATCGCCGTTGGTATAGAAGGCCAAACGCACCTCGTTACCTGGCGCCTTGCGACGAGGTCGCGCCGGCGTGGCACTTCCCACCATGGTTTGCTTTGCTAACTTTTTTGTCGCCTGTTTTGTCGCCTCGAATTTTTGCCAGAGCAACGAGTTCGGCGTGGAGCTTTGCACGGCCGGATTTTGTTTTTGGAGCGACTTCAGCTGCCCCTTCAACTGCCGCAAGGAAAAGGGCGCCGTCATTCGCGGTGCGATAAACAGCGTTTGCACAAACAAAACCGCACCGAAGAAGAACAGAACACCAGTGATCAGCAAAAACGTACGAAGGCGGGGCCAACGTTTCCCGAGCGGATCGGAAAAAACGAATGGCGTCAGCCCGGGCGGAACATCTTCTGGCATTTGCACGCTAATTTGCCTCGATTATGAATAAGTGCGAACAAGGAACAAACTCGTCATCCTGAGCGAAAACGCCAGTCCCGCTCGGACCGAGGGATCTCGTTGCGCCCATGAACTTTTCCATTTCTCCAGATCCAATCCCTGGCGGTCATGCCGGCATCGACGCCCGGCTGAAACTTGGCCCGCGCATTCATCCCACCGCCTACGTCGTCCCGGTCGCAACCGTCGTCGGCGACGTAACGTTGATGGAAGAATCGAGTGTATGGTACGGCGCTGTTTTGCGTGGCGATATCAATCGGATAATTGTCGGCCCGCGCTCCAACGTTCAGGACAACGCCGTCGTTCACATCGATACGCCTAACGAGACGCGGCTTGGCGAGCTCGTCACCGTCGGTCATAGTGCTATAGTTCACGCCTGCATCATCGACGACGAAGTGCTCATCGGGATGGGGGCAATCATTCTTGATGGGGCGGAGATCGGCGCTCGCTCTATCATCGGCGCAAATGCCTTGGTCACTCTCGGAACAAAGATACCGCCTGGTTCCTTAGTTCTCGGTTCGCCGGCAAAGGTGAAGCGCGCGCTCACGCTCGAGGAACAAAAAGACATCGCGCGCTGGGCTTGGAGCTATGTCGAAACCTCAAAGCATTTCCGTGAATTCCATTCGAGATAATGGGGAGCGCAGGCTGCTAGCCTGTAGTCGTCGGCAGCTTGCCGACGACACGATCAAATCATTGAATACAATTCAAAAAGTGCTCGGCAAGCTGCCGAGCACCGCAGGCAAAGCTGCCTGCGCTCCCCGGATTCGGAACAAATCAATGTTTCAGCGCTGCTCCCAATTCTCGCGCCCGTTCTCGCAACAACTCGCGCGCCTGCGGAATAGAGCCACCAAGTTCATAAACGCCATCAAAGGTGTCGCGCACGTGTTGGTCCGGCGCGGCGCGCCCGACAACAGCGAACACTCGCTTACCAAATTTGCGCGCCAATCGCGCTACGCCGGCGGGCGCTTTTCCTTCTAGTGTTTGAGGATCGAGTTTGCCTTCTCCGGTGATCACAACGTCGGCGCTTCTGATCTTCTCGTGCAGTTCCACTGCGTCGGCAACGACGTCGAAGCCTGGTCGGAGCTCCCCACTGCAAAAACTCATCAGGCCAAAACCGAGACCGCCGGCCGCGCCGGCACCGGGATTGTTTCGAAAATCGCAACCCAGTTCGCGTGTCACGGTATCGGCTAACCTCGTCAGCGCGCGCTCCAAGATTTCGAGCTCGTCCGGGGTTGCCCCTTTTTGCGGACCGAAAGTACGCGTCGCGCCATTTTGGCCGAGCAACGGATTCTTTACATCGCAAGCCGCAGCAATTCTTATTTGCAGTGGTCCGCCTGAGGTGGATGCCGACTCCGATTTCAGGCTCGTTGCAGGCGACACGCCCGCCGCTAGCGGGACCTTAATTCGCGCGAGTCCTATTAACTCGGCTGGTCCGCCGTTTTCAATTTCTCGTTTGCCTGTAAAGAAACGGAATCCCAAGGCACGTGCCATTCCGAATCCGCCATCATTCGTCACGCTGCCGCCGACGCCGACGATGATTTCACGCGCCCCCCGTTTCGCTCCATCGAGCAACATTTCGCCAACGCCGAACGTGTTTGCGCGCAGAACGTCGCGCACCCCATCTTTCAGCGCTCGCAGTCCCGCCGCTTCGCTCATCTCGATCACGGCGGAGGCGTTTTCGCTCAGCCATACGTAACGCGCCTCAATCGGATTTCCCAGCGGCCCATGCGCGTGGCACGTCACCCACTCGCCCCCGCGCGCCTTACAAATCACTTCCGCCGTCCCTTCCCCGCCATCCGCCACCGGCGCGATCTCGATTTGCGCGTCCGGAATTACATCGCGAATTCCCAGCGCGATGTTTTCCGCGACTTGCTGGGCGCTGAGCGAACCTTTGAATTTATCCGGCGCGATGAGGATGCGCATTTATTGAATTGTCATCCCGAGCGAAGTCGAGGGATCCCGCGATGAAATCTTTAAGGTAACGCATCTGGATCCCTCGACTGGCACTCGGGATGACGGAGTATGGGATTCACGCCCGCAGCTTTCGCTCCAAAATCTCCCCTACCATCTGCGGATTCGCTTTTCCTTTCGATAATTTCATTACCTGTCCCATGAGAAAATTCAGCGAGGCAGCGTTACCTGCTTTGAAATCTGCCGCCGGCTTCGGGTTGGCTGCGATCACTTCATCGCAAATCCTCTCGATCGCGGTCGTATCACTTAATTGCTCGATTCCTCTTTCTTGCACGATTGCACTAGGGCTTTTGCCACTGGCGAACATCTCCGCGAAAACTTCCTTGCCCTGTTTGCTGCTAATTTTCCCGGAATCAATCAACGCTACCAGTTCGTTCAATGCTTCAGGGGGTATCGGGCATTCCTTGATCGTTTTGCCCGCCGTCGAAAGCGCGCTTTGCAGATCGTTCAGAATCCAATTCGCGATCGCTTTTGGCTTTTTTGAGACACGTGCCGCCTTTTCAAAGTACGCTGCCAACTCGAGATCATTGGCCAGCACGCCGGCATCATAGGCCGTAACTCCGTATTGCTGGACGAAACGCGCGCGTTTCCGTTTTGGCGACTCCGGCAAGCGTGCCCGAACATCGGAAAGCAACCCCTCGGTTTTCACCGGCACCAAGTCAGGATCGGGAAAAAAGCGATAATCATGTGCGCTTTCCTTGGTCCGCATGAGAAAGGTCTCCCCCATGACATCATCCCAACCGCGCGTTTCCTGCTCCAGCTTCTCGCCGCGTCCGAGCGCTTCGATCTGTCGCGCGACTTCGTAAGTCAGCGCGTGGCGCACCCCACTGATCGAGTTCATATTCTTAATTTCGATCTTGGCCCCGAGCTCCGTCTGCGTTTCCGGCCGGACCGACACGTTGCAATCACAGCGCAATTGCCCCTTTTCCATGTCGGCGTCGCTGACCCCGCCATAAATCAGGATCTGCTTGAGAGACGTGAGAAAGGCGAACGCTTCTTCGGGCGACGTGATCTCCGGTTGGGTGACAATTTCCATCAAAGGGGTGCCTGCCCGATTGAAATCGATTCCCGTAGTCGTTTCGAAATGGAAACTTTTGGCCACGTCTTCCTCGAGATGAATGCGAACCAGGCGCACTTCCTTGTCCGGGACGGCGATGTTCTTCTGTGCGTCTTTCGGGTAGGCCAGATCATGTAGCGGCACGCTCCCGTTGCTGCAAAGCGGCATGTCGTATTGTGAAATCTGATAGTTCTTCGGCAGGTCAGGATAGAAATAATTCTTGCGATCGAATTTGGAGACGTCGGCAATATCGCAATCCAGCATAAGTCCCGTTAGCACGGTAAGGCGGAGTGCTTCTTCATTCATCACCGGTAAGGCACCGGGCAGCCCGAGGCAGATTGGGCAGGTATGAGAATTTGGCTCCGCCCCAAATTCCACCGGACAAGCGCAAAACATTTTCGACCGTGTCTTTAATTGCGCGTGTACCTCGAGGCCAATGGTCGTTAGATATCTCATCGACTTTGCATGGGATGAAACGAACTAATTCTTCTTCAGGGCGTAATCCAACGCGCGCTCCAGATCGAAGTTTTTAACTCGCGCTTGCAGGGCCGGATCATTCATCGCCTCGATCATACGCGGGTTCTTCAAGAGCTCGAAAATATGGCCGCTCGCGATCAACTCCATCACTCGTGAATCATTGCGCAACGCCACCACCCTGGGATGTTCGCTGATCTCACGCGCGCCCGGATATGAAAGAAATCTTTCGGCGCTTTGCACGTTCGACGCCACCTGGCCCGCTTTCTCCAGCACACGGTAAAGTGACGGAGGAAGCGGATCGATCGTTCGCACCGCCTCGCCCACCCTGCCGCTTTCGAGCGAATTTTTCATGTTCGCGAGCATTGCCATGAGCGGGTTGGGCAATGGCGAGACGGCCGATTCGGTTTGAGTTTGTGCAGCTCCAATCGGCTGGCCCGCAGCCCTCGTAGGCGCGTTCTGCGTTCGCAACCGCGCTTCTGCTACCGATCCGACCATGCGAATCCCAGCGAAGGCGAGCCAGATCGTAAACAGGCCAAGCAAAATTCCGAGGAACGCGCCGGTGCCCCCCCAAATCAACCGAACGAGTCGGGATTCCTGTTGCGCAGTTTTTCTGAACAAAAACGCGCCGGTCAGATTAATGCCGGCGAAGAGGATGGCGGCCAGAATCGCGCCACCAAGGACCGCGAGAATCGGGTCGGGCAGCTTAAAGAACGATCGCATAATTGGAACGGTGGCGCGGGCGCCAAAAAAAGCGCACGAATAAGCCACGATAATGGCAATCACACGCACCAGTTGCCGGACCAAGCCGATTCGCCAACCGTGAATGATTTCGAGCAGAATGATAACAACGGCTAACGAAATGAAGACGTATTGCCAGCCCGGCTCGGCAACAGTTGCGGGTTGGGGATTGGCGATCGGTGAAAGCATGGAGGCGCGCTAACTTTTCGCGATCGCCTTCTGTCGCAATGCGTGATCGCAAAGGACCAGTACGGTCATTGCCTCTACCATCGGGACAGCCCGTGGGAGAACACATGGATCATGTCGACCGCGTGCGGCAAGTTTGGTCTTTTTACCGGAGGAAGTGATACTATCTTGC
>QHQU01000036.1 GCA_003219925.1 Verrucomicrobiota bacterium | reverse complement strand
AAGAAGATTGGATGATTTGTGGAGCAACCAGATGGCGGGACGTAAAAGAAAATAAAATGCGTTGAGTGGTCGCGCCAGCGCGAGGGCGACGGGAAGGGGATTGCCAATGGCAATGTATTTCGGTGCCAGCTCACCAAAGACGATGTGGAGAAAAGTAATTCCGACGAAGGCGAGCGCGATTGAAATGGACCTTACTACGGCTTCAGAGTGAATGC
>QHQU01000037.1 GCA_003219925.1 Verrucomicrobiota bacterium | reverse complement strand
CGGGGCCACGCACAACGCCCTCGATGGACTGGCCGAATGCGGCCCCGGAAAAAACAACCGTTCCCGCTACAAAAGCAGCAGCCAATATTCGTGTTCGATAAAACATGAAACCATCCTACTGGAAGCGAAGATTACTTACAAACTTTTCCTGTGAACATCTGGGCACAAATCACCCGCATCGAATCCGTGCGGTCGCTCGCCCCTTTTACGCGGCGGTTTCCAACCGCGCTCTCGAGATGCCGCGCAGCTCAAACAGTCGAATCAACGTTTCTTCGATCAGGTTGTTAGGACAGGAGGCGCCGGCGGTAATGCCAACGACGACAGGACCAGGCGGCAACCAGAAGTGGGAAACGACTTCACGCTTCTCATGCGAGTCGTAATGCTTAATCTCAGTGGCCGAGACCAGCCTCGAAGCATTTAAAACAAAATAAGTGGGCAATTTTTCTTCGCCCATTTCGGCGAGGTGAGAAGTATTCGAGCTGTTGTAGCCGCCCACCACCAGCAACAAATCCATCGGAACGTTGAGCAATTCGCGCAGCGCATCCTGCCGCTCCTGGGTCGCGCCGCAGATGGTATCGAAAAATCGAAAATTCTTCGCCGCTTCTTCGACGCTATCACGATCGACGATCGCCTGTCGTACCCGTCGCTGCACTTCCTCGGTCTCGCCCCGCAACATCGTCGTTTGATTGGCCACGCCGACCGTTTTCAAATGCACATCAGGATCAAAGCCGGCTGAGTGCGCCCCGCGGAATTTGTCCAGGAACGCCTGTTTGTCGCCGCCGTGCCGGATGTAATCGCAGACATAGTCGGTGTCGGCGAGGGTAAGCACGACAAGATAATGGCCTTTGCCGTCCCCCAGCGCGCGGGAGCTGGTCGCCTTGGTTTCTTCGTGTTCGGCCTTCCCGTGAATAATCGAGGTTACGCTCTCGCTGGCATATTTGCGGACCCGTTTCCAAACGCTCATGACGTCGCCGCAAGTGGTATCAACGATCTGGCAGCCACGATCTTTTATTTGTTGCAAAATGGACAGCTCCGTTCCGAACGCGGGCAGGATGACGACGTCGTCGGGCTGCAATTCGGAGATGTCGGCCTGCTTGTTTTGTCCGGTCAGGTTCTTGATGCCGAGTGAAGATATTTGCTCGTTCACTTCCGGGTTGTGAATGATTTCGCCGACGATGAAAAGGCGGCGGTCCTGAAAAACTTTGCGGGCGGCATAGGCGAGATCGATGGCGCGCTCGACGCCGTAACAAAATCCGAATTGCTTGGCCAGTCGCACCGTCACATCACCGACGGAAATAATCCCACCGTTGCGCCGAACCCCTTCAACCACATCGCTGCGGTAATGTGATTCCACTTGTTCCTGCACCGCCGCCATCACATCGGGCGTGCGCAAGTTTACTTTTTCGCGGGCACTGGTGCCGCTCGAAATAAGGTTTGTGTTCACAGATTCTTGCGCGGCTATCCGCAGGTGTGGCTATTCCAGAAGGGGACCACTGGGTTTCTCAAATGCTGCGGAAGTAATACTGATATGCGGATCGGGGTCGGGTGCTCGTGAATCATCGACTCGTTTTACCTTCGGACCAAGTGTCTCGTCTTCCGGTTGGGTCGTTGCGATGTGGACCGGAGTGCCGTTATGAACGAGCCCGTAAAATTTCGGGGCTGCTTCACCCTTCAGGCGAATACAACCGTGCGTCCGCGGGGCTGGATGCACGAAGCCCTGATGAAATCCATAGGCCGGTGCGAACTCGCACCAGAATCCCATCGGGTAACCAACATAACGTCCTGGAATGTTGGAACCGGCTTCGGCAGGCACCACGCGATCGCCCTGAACGCGGAAACCGTAGGAGCCGGAGCGCTTATCTTCCTCTTTCCGGTAAATGGTGAAATTTCCTCGCGGGGTCGGTTTGGAGGGAATGCCAACACTGCACGCCACTGCCATCAGGCAACGATCACCTTCCATGACATAAACGTTCTGTTTCGAAAGCGAGACTTTTACGACGACCTTGGAAGGATCATTTGGTTTGTAAGCGGTCACATGATACGGACCGCCGCTGGCTACCCGCGACGTTTCGCAACTGGTGAAAATAAAAGGACCGCAAAGGGCGAGGAGAAAAACGACGCGCTTAAACATTTGCATAATTCTCCGTAACTAATCAGGGCTGCTCGCTTTTTCAACTTAAGCCTGAGTCCTCGGGATAAAACCGTTTGCAACGTGGCAGCGGCGGTGCCATGGATTAGGCTCTGCCGGGGAAAGGGTTGGGGATGAAGGAATGGACGGGTCGGCAGCGAAGTTGGTCTGACTAGGATGGAATTTTTCAAGGGCCTTTTTGGTCAAAACGGTTTTATGCCGCATGGCCATTGTTACTTGTGGGACCCAGGCCTGATGCGGCTGCATCTGATCTCGGATTTTCTGATCGCGACTGCGTACTTCGTCATTCCATTCACTCTCGTTAATTTTGTTCGTAAGCGGCGTGATCTGCCCTTCAATTGGATGTTCGTTTGCTTCGGCATTTTTATTGTCGCCTGCGGCCTGACGCATGTGATGGAGATCATCACACTTTGGAAACCATATTATTGGGTTTCGGGAATGGTGAAAGCAATCACGGCGCTAGCCTCCGTTCCAACCGCGATTCTTCTCATTCGCCTGATTCCACAGGCGGTAAATTTTCCGGGTCCGGCGGTTCTGCGCGCGGCCAATGAGGCGTTGATTGAGCAGACAAAACTCTTGAATCTGATCGTCACCAGTATGGGTGACGGGTTGCTGGTGGTTGATCGGGACGGTGCCGCATTGCTTTCTAACCCGGCCTTGCGCCGGATGCTTGGATTAAAAGAGAACGAAGACGTTCCCAAAAACTGTTCGAACGATTGCGGATTTTTTCGCGCCGATAAAGTGCGGCGGATTGCGCCGGCGGAATCACCAACTTCACGCGCCGTGGCCGGGGGACATGTTGATGACGAGGAAATTTTCATCCGGCACGGCAGCAATGTCGAGGGCTCGTGGGCGGATGTAACGGCGCGGGCGTTGCGTGACGAGCAGGGCACGATTCATGGCGCGGTGGCCGTCTTTCATGACGTCACCGCGCATAAACAGGCCGAAGAACAGCAGCGAAATCTGCTGCGCGAACGTGAAGCCCGAGCAGAAGCCGAGGCAGCGAACCGGGCTAAGGACAGGTTTCTCGCTGTGCTCGGCCATGAGTTGCGCACTCCTCTTACACCTGTCCTCGCGGGGGTGGAATTGCTCGAACAAAAGGTCAATGCCAACGGGGAGTTCAAAGGCACAATCGAAATCATTCGTCGCAACATCGAGCTCGAGGCGCGTCTGATCGACGATATTCTTGATCTCACCGCTATCGCCAAGGGAAAAATTAATCTCGATATTGGTACCCTTGATATTCACGCCACGGTGCGGGGTGCGCTGGAGATTTTTAAAACCGACATCGCGCACAAGAATTTGCGCATCCACACAAATTTAGCTGCGCCTCAATATTTTGCTCAGGCCGATGATTCCCGGTTGATGCAGGTTTTTTGGAACGTGATTAAGAATGCAATCAAGTTTACGCCCGAAGGCGGCGTGATTCATATTGAAACGGCCAACAAAGACGGAAAACTCATTGTGGGTGTCAGCGACAACGGAATCGGGATTGAGCCGGAAGTATTGCCACGAATTTTCGATTCCTTCGAGCAAGGCGTGCGTCGCGTCCAGGCGGGTCACGGTGGATTGGGACTCGGACTCGCCATTTCCCGCGCCATTGTCGAGGCCCATCACGGTCAGATGGAAGCGAGTAGCCCGGGCCGGAATCGCGGAACAATCGTGACAATTTCGCTTGCTGCCGTCCCGGAGCGGTCCAGCGCCGACGAGTCTGAGGTTAAGCGAGGCCCGACCGCTGCGACCTCACTAAGTGATCAGCAAAAAGCCCCGCTCCACATTCTTCTGGTTGATGACCACACCGACACGGTTATCACCTTGGGGGCGCTGTTGCGAAACCTTGGCTACGAAGTGGCATGCGCCGGAACGGTCAAGCAAGCGCTGCAACTGGCGAAAGAATCGAAATTCGATTTGCTCGTGAGCGACATCGGTTTACCCGATGGAAGTGGGCATGACTTAATGCGCCAGATTCGTGCACAACAATCGATCGCCGGCATTGCCCTTAGCGGATTTGGAATGGAAGACGATCTGGAGAAAAGTCGCGCGGTCGGATTCACCGAGCACTTAATCAAGCCGGTGAACGTCGATCGATTGCAAGCGACGCTGCGCGAGATCGCGCGGAGCAAAAGGTAACTAGTTAATTTGCGGTGCTGATTTCGATGATTTCGCCTGGTCGGCAGCGGATCGTCAAATCGATGGGACGGCAGCAAATGCTGCAGTCTTCGATCAAATTTTGTTCGCGCTGTGAAGTATCAATTTCCAAGGCAAAGGTTTCCCCACAATGTGGACAGGCAATATCGGCCGGCACCGTCAGTTGCATTTATAGTCGCGCTGCGTCTGACTTTTTCGCGGCGGCATCGTCGAGCTTGCGAAAGTGCAGCTGCTGAACACTACGTCCGTCGCTCTGTGAAATCGTGACCAGATAATTTCCGATCTGGACCTGCTCACCTTGTTTGGGCAAATGGCCGAGCAGATGGGTCACGTATCCACCGATTGTACTCACGTCCGCGCTTTCCAATTCGATCCCAGCCAGATCGCGTAGCTCATAAAGTGCAAGCGCGCCATCCACCGTGAACTCATTCTCATTAATTTCGCGAAATTCCTCTTTCTCAGTGTCGAATTCGTCCTGGATGTCGCCTACCAGCTCCTCTAAAACATCCTCCAGCGTCACCATTCCGACGGTGCCGCCAAATTCATCGACCACGATGGCAAGGTGCGCGTGTTTGCTGAGAAAGAGCGAGAGCAATTTTTCCAGCGACATCATTTCCGGCACCGGCATTAGCTCACGTTTAATGCGCAAAAGATCGGGATTCGGATCGCGCATCAGCGGCACTAATTCCTTGATGTGAATCAAGCCAATGGTGTTGTCGAGATGGCCGCGACACAGAGGAAAGCGCGTGTGACGCGAGGCCAGCGCTTTCTTTACATTGTCCTCAAAACTCTCTTCAATATTGAGAAA
>QHQU01000035.1 GCA_003219925.1 Verrucomicrobiota bacterium | reverse complement strand
GACCGATGAAGTCCACTCCACCATTCCATCCTTACGGCACTGCGCACCTTCTCGTGATTTTTCTCACGATTACCTTACCGTTTGCCTTCGCAGCGCTCGTCCGTTGGACGAAATCCTCCTTGGTAGAGCGCATCATCGTTGGCGCGTTCTCTCTGACGCTGGTGCTAAATTATCTTGTCTACCTGCGTTTGGTGCGGCAATCCGGCGCCGTCAACTGGGAGCAACTGCTACCACTCCAACTTTGCGATTGGGCGATGGTCGTAATCATCATCGCCATGTGGACACGCCGGCCGGGCTGGTTCGAGGTCGCCTATTTTTGGGGAATCGGCGGGACGGTGCAGGCGGTCCTGACCCCGGATTTGGCCTTTGGTTTTCCAGATTTCCGATTCTTTAGTTTTTTCGTTTCTCACTGCGTGATCATCATCGGCATCATTTTCTTAATGTTGGTGCATCATCTACGGCCACATCCCTTCTCCATCATTCGTGTCTTCGCCTGGACGGAGGTCTATTTCATTATCACGCTGGCGGCGGACAAGATCAGCGGGGTCAATTACGGCTTTCTGCTTCACAAACCGGAGGCGAAAACGTTGCTCAACATTCTCTCGGACAACCACCCGCTTTATCTTTTCGAAATGCACGTGCTCGCGCTCGCATTTTTTGTGGTCCTGTATTTGCCATTCGCCATTTACGATTTGGCGCGAAGAAAGATTTCTGTAGCAGCGCTCTGTGAGCGTCGATCTTAGTAGTTTCAGCGGTCACAGACCGCCGCTACAATCACATATTGCTATATGGACCGCTTTCGCATCGGAAACGTCACCATCGGCGGGCGCGAACCAGCATTTATCCTCGGGCCGTGCGTGATCGAATCGGAAAAATTCGTCCGACGAATGGCGCAAAAAATTGCGAAGATTTGCGACGCGGAAAATGTTTCCTTCATTTTCAAGGCGTCCTATGACAAAGCCAATCGCACCTCGGTGAAATCGTTTCGCGGAATCGACGCTCGCGCTGGGTGCGAAATCCTCGCTTCCATCGCCCGAGAACTGAAAATTCCCGTAACGACGGACGTGCATTCCCCATCCGAGGCGACAATGGCGGGCCAATTCATCGATTTGCTGCAAATCCCAGCCTTCCTTTGCCGCCAAACTGATTTGCTGAAGGCAACCGCGGAGACCGGGCGCACTGTCAACGTAAAGAAAGGTCAGTTTCTTGCCCCATGGGACGTGAAAAATATTGCGGAGAAGCTGGAGAAGTTTGGCGCGAAACAATTTCTCTTTACCGAACGCGGCACCACTTTTGGTTATAATAATCTCGTCGCCGATTTCCGCTCGCTGGCCTGGATTCGCGAAGCCGGCTACCGCGTGATGTTTGACGCCACCCATTCCGTGCAACGCCCCGGTGGCGCCGGGGAATCCACTTCGGGCGACGGCGAACTCGCACCTTTCCTGGCGCGCGCGGCAATGGCAGCCGGATGCGACGGCATTTTCATGGAAGTGCACGAAAATCCGGCAGCCGCCTTGTCCGATGGCCCAAACCAGCTGCCTCTAAAAAATTTGCCGAAGGTTCTCCGCGTGTTAAAAGCTGTTCATGCTGCCGTTTCGTAACGGTCCCCCGCGGCGCGTTCTTTTTGTCGGCTTGATCGCCGCAAGCCTTCTCGTCGCGCCGGCCGATTTCGCGCAGCAATCAAAAAAGCATGGCGGAAAGAAAAATAAGGACCAGGAAGCAGCGGCGCAATCAGCTACTCCCAGCCCCGGATCAGGCGCCCAGGTCCCCTTGCCCATCGGCCATGAAGCAAAAGGACTCGTCCTACCCGATATTGATGAAAATGGACGTTTGCGCGGTCGGTTCGTCGCCGGAACCGCGCGACGCGTCGATCAGGACCACATGCAATTTCGGGAGTTGAACATTACCACTTACACTGAGGACAATCAGATCGATCTTCAGATCGCGATGGCAGATTCCGTGCTGGACTTGAATACGCATGTCCTTAGTTCACCACAAAGAACGACGATTAAACGCGCCGATTTCGAGATCGTGGGCGACACCGCCCGCTTTGACACCGCGGCGCGACACGGAACCATCACCGGCAACGTGAAAATGGTGATCACCGATCAATCCAAATTGAGGCCGCAAAAATCGCCATGAAGCTGATCGCGCTCGCAATCCTGGGATTCGCAATTAGTGCTTTTGCACAAACCGAGGTCGTCACCACGGCGGCCCAAACTTCCAAACCGACCAGTTCGCCGAAAAAGAAAACCGACGCGACCAACAAAAATCTTTTCGGAACCGAATCGAAAAACGAAGGTCCGATCACAACCGAGATTTATGCGGATGAAGCGTCCTTCGATTCGAGCAAGAACGTAGGCGTTTTTACCGGACACGTAAAAGTCTTCGATCCACGTTTCAATCTGCAATCGGACAAGCTAACGGTTTATTTGCGTAAAGGTGAAGACCAGGGACTGGAGAAAGCCATCGCGGAAGGAAACGTCGGCGTGGTGCGGGATCGGCCGGATCCGAACGGCGGTCCGCCAACGCACGCTGTCGGCCGTTCCGAGCACGCAGTTTATACTGCAACCGATGGCAGCGTCGAGCTGACCGGCATGCCCAAAGTCCAGCAGGGACTGAACTTGCACATTGCGACCAGCTCCGAGACGGTCATGGTTATCGATCAGGACGGACACCTCAATACCCATGGCCCAAGCCGGACCGAAATTCGCCAGGAGCCCACGGGAGAAAAACCGGGATCGCCAGCGCCGTCGCCGAAACCATGATTAGCGCGACCGCCGCACCTTCGCCGATCAGCGCGAAAACAACCGTGCCGCCGGACGTTTTGTCCACACGCGAGCTGGTCAAAATTTACGGTGGCCGCGCCGTCGTCAATGGGATCAATGTTAACGTCAAGGCTGGCGAGATCGTTGGCCTGCTCGGGCCGAACGGTGCAGGGAAGACAACGACTTTCTACATGATCGTCGGCCTCGTCCGGCCGAACAGCGGAAACGTCATTTTTCGCGATCAAGACGTGACCACTTTCCCGATGTTCAAGCGGGCGCGATTGGGCATGGGCTATCTGCCACAGGAGGAATCGATCTTTCGCAAAATGACGGTTGAACAAAACATCATGGCGATTTTGGAAACATTGCCGCTGAGTAAACACGAGCGGAAGCAACGCTGCGATCACCTGCTGCATCAGTTTGGAATCGAGAAAATCGCCAAGAATACGGCGTTGACCTTGAGCGGCGGGGAAAAACGCAGGCTCACGATCGCGCGCTCGCTCGTGACCAGTCCGAGTTTACTCATGCTCGACGAACCATTCAGCGGGGTGGACCCAATTGCGGTCTATGACGTGCAACAAATTGTCGTGAACCTGCGGAAGTCCGGTCTTGCCATTCTGATAACCGATCACAATGTGCGCGAAACGTTGTCGATCGTCGATCGCGCTTACTTGATCTACGAAGGCCGGGTCGAAAGCGAAGGCTCCAAGGATTTCCTCATCAATGACCCGATCAGTCGCCAGTTATATCTAGGCGAGCGATTCCGGATGTAGCACAGCCATCCTGGCTGTGGCGCCGGTGGGCATCTTGCCCGCCGATTAGAATAGCTCAGCTTTTACGGTGGATCGGCCGCGCCGGCGGAGCGCTAAAAATAAAGGCGCCTTCGCGCCATTTATTAACATCGAGCAAGGGACTGCTCGATCCACCGAGCTCTCAGACTGCCCGAGTCACTCCCCATCAGCATCATCCTCATCTTCCTCGGGCGGCGCGGTCCATTCGACCCGCTTGACTTCGTTTTCCTTTTTCAGCGCGTCGGCCAGCGTTTTGTAGATCGACATGGTGAAGCGATCGGGATCCTTGCCGAAGGTGATTCGGAGGAATTTGCCCTCGAAGTAACTAGATCCATTCCCGTCCTTAATCTGGAGAACGAAGAAGCTGCCATCACTATCTTCGGTAATGTCGTCGTAGCGGACGGGCTTCTCGTCGTTTACCTGAATACTGTCGCTCGTTATCTGAAGCGTATCGCCGTGAGCATTTGTCCAATCACCGAAATAGGATGCTGTCTCTTCTTTTTCTTCGGTGGCCGCGATCCTGGTAGCAGGCACAAACAGGATCGCGAGAAACGGCAGCAAAAAGCGAACGTTCGCGAAGTGAGAGGTGAAACGTGAGAGGTAGGTCATTGCCTGTAGTCTGTAGTCAGTGGTCCGTAGCTTTGGCGGTCCAGATTTTCATCACATCAGTGGAACCTTGAGAGCGCACTCCATTATCATTCAGGATATTTTCGGTCGCGCTCACCATTTCGGCCCTAGGAAAAACAATAGCTTCCCCGCTCGAGCGAGTATTAAATTCGAAAGTAACGAACTCATCCTTCAAATCTCGCAGGACCTCGACCAGATGAGCGAGGTTTTTGATTGGTTGATGGTTAACGGTCCGTAACACCTGCCAGCCCGGGTTTCCATATCCCTTCGAGAGCCGGTGAGGGAAAAATGGACAGGGCACGACGACCAGCCGTTCACCGGGAAATGTTGGTTTGTCCCCAATTCTCGTGATCAATGGGCTGCCAATATAGGTCAGCATACCAACTATTGCGCTAGTTTCGCGATTGCGTTGCGCCAGCGCGATCAGGTCCGTCGTAGCTTCAGAAAAGACGATCGGACCGTAAACAAAGTATGAAGGATAGCTTCCTTTTAACTCTGGAATGACCAATGGACGCTGTCGTAATACCGGCAGGTTTATTTTCAATTCTTTCCCACCGCGAAAAATGGTAAGCGGAACGGTGTCCTTAACCGCTAGTTTCTGAACCATGTATGGAAAACGGACTCGAAGCGTATCTCCAAGCTTGATCATGCCTTCATCGTCGACCCTGACATCACCGATCTTCGTGATTACATCCCATTCCTTTAGCGGATAGCTCGCCGCCGAATCGAACGGGCGATGAACAACCATTCCCTGCAAAGATTCCGGCAGATGCAGGTAAGAGCGCAGGGCCGGATTCTCCAGAGTCTGGAGATCATCGTACATCGTTGGCTTTCCATCGTAATGACCATCGGCAATGTCTTGCAGGAATAGCTCTATCTCCTCCACCGGAATGATGTAACCGATATTCTGCGCCATTTGCAGATGACTAAAAGCCACCCCGACTATCTCGTCGTTAACTATCGCGGGGCCACCGCTATTGCCGGGATTAATTGCGGCATCAATTTGGATCCTTAGTCCAAGCGTCGAGAGACTATAACCGGTGAACTCGATCCGGGAGATAATTCCCTTTGTAATTGAGAGACTGGCCCCGCCAGTTGGATATCCATAGACCATCACCGGCTCCTTGGAGTCCGGCAACGACTTCTTAAACGGCAATGGGGAATGCGAATCGAAAAATTTCTGGTCTTCCAGTTCGAGAATCGCCAGATCCATGCCCGGCGCGACTGCCTTCACGATCGCGGGAAGCTTGTCCCCCGCCTGGTTTGCCTGAACCTGTACTTCGCTGGCGTATTGGACGACGTGGGCGTTGGTCAAAATGCGTTTGCCGCTGATCACAGTCCCGCTGGCCGTGATGTCACTCGGCTCTTTTTTTGTCCAAGGCTTGACCGGATCAGGCTGACGGAGGGTAGCGAAGATTTTTACCACTGAGTTCTCGACCGCCTTTGAGGGAGTTGCGGCCGGGGGTGATAAGACAACGACAGGAGAAGGTTTTGCTTCGGGCGTGGGAGTTACCGGTGGTGGGCTCGGTTCGGCGGGGGCTGCCAAGGCTGCCGCAATCGTGAGGCAAAAGATTAAAGAAGCGGCAAAAGCGGATGTGATGACGAAGACGAGCCGCGAAGTTCGATCGGTCCTCATCGGGCAAAGGAACTCGATTCGAGAACGAAAGCGAGCACCCTTTTCTTGTCAGACGTGGCGCACGCTTCCAGGCTGCGGGCAACCGGGAATCTCGCCTGGTTAATGGTTCTGAGCAGGCAGGATGCCTGCGCCGCCCTCCTTGTTATTCCCGCCGCGACAAGGTAAACGTTGATTCCGTAATGCCCGACGGTCCAACCACGCAAACGATCACTTCCGCCAGCGATCTACGCAAAAGCGTGCCCGTTATAACAGTGGAAAGTTTTTTCAACACTCATGGCGAGAAGCTGGCGCTACGACTGGAAGGGCCGCGCGTCGGTTTTTACCGGAAAATCCGCGAGCCAACGATCAACCGACCTGGCCTCGCCTTAAGTGGGTTCTTCAGTTATTTTGCCCAGAAACGTGTTCAGGTCCTGGGCGCGGCCGAGAATACCTATCTCAAAAGTCTTTCGCCCAAATTGCGGGTGAAACGCTTCCGCGCCTTGTGCGAACAGAAAATTCCGTGCGTGGTGATCTCGCGGGGAGCACATCTCGACGATGCCTTGATGGCGGTGGCGGCAAATGAAGAGATTGCCGTTTTTCGTACGCCGATGATCACAATGAAGTTCATCAACGCCGCTACTATCGCGCTGGAAGTCGATTTTTCTCCGACTGTGACCGAGTTCGGCAGCATGGTGGACATTCTCGGAGTCGGCGTTCTCATTCGCGGGGTAAGCGGCATCGGCAAAAGCGAGAGCGTGCTGCAATTGATCGAACGCGGATACAGCCTGGTGGCGGACGATGTGACGCGGATCACTTCGCTGGAGGGGCGAGAATTGATGGCCACGGCACCGGAAATGACGCGTTATCACATGGAAGTGCGTGGGAT
>QHQU01000034.1 GCA_003219925.1 Verrucomicrobiota bacterium | reverse complement strand
GAATAGCGGTTTGGTTGCGTTTGAAGCAGCAGCTCGAATAAGAAAACTTTCAGAATGGCAGCGCGTAATCGCGCGCAATCGCTGGTTCCAACGAAGGGCGTGCGCCTACTTGACGCGAAAAGCTGAAACGCCGAAATCTGAAACGCTGAAAACGGAGCTGATTATTTTTGCTTACAGTTACGCCGCACGGGACATTTTCCGGTTCGCGAAACAACGCGGCTGGAAAACTGCGCTCGGACAGATCGATCCCGGCCCAGTGGAGGAGAAGATTGTGGCAGATGAAGCGGCGCGGGTGCCGGAACTGGCCGGCGATTGGCGACCGGCTCCCCCAGAATACTGGGACAATTGGCAAGAAGAATGCAGTCTGGCCGATCATATTATTGTGAATTCCAAATGGTCGAGGACCTGCCTTCTTAAGGCAGGAGTTAATGGTGAAAAGGTATCCGTTATTCCTCTCGCCTATCAGGGGATAGAGGACAGAGGACAGATATCAGAGGTCAGAGGAGAGCGGCAATATCCAGATCGGTTTGACGAACAACGCCCGCTTCGCGTTCTGTTCCTGGGACAGATTAATCTGCGCAAGGGCGTGGCGCGTTTGTTCGATGCGATTCGCCAACTTAAAAATGAGCCGATCGAGTTTGAATTTGTTGGTCCGGTGCAAATCGCGATTCCACAGGATTTGGAAAATAACCCGCGCGTTCGCTGGTTCGATGTAGTTTCGCGTGGCGAGGTAGACAGCTTCTACCGAAAGGCGGATCTGTTGATACTTCCGACGTTGTCCGACGGATTTGGTTTGACTCAGTTGGAAGCGCAAGCCTGGTCGCTGCCGATCATAGCGTCGCGTTTTTGTGGCGAAGTAGTGCGCGATGGTCAAAATGGCCTGCTGCTCGAAAATCTAACAGGCGAAACAATTCATGAGGTGTTACGGCAATGCATTGCGAATCCGGAGTTGCTCGCTCAGCTTGCAGTTGGTTCCGGGAATTTTGAGGTACATTCACTGGACGAAGTTAGTGAACGACTCTTCGAACTGCTAGCCGATGGGCGACAAGAAGCCACTCCAAGAAGGTGTGCATAATGCAGCGCTGGCAGGAATACTCGCGCGATCCTAATTCTCCAGAACTCATGAAGCGGCGCAGTGAGGTTTTGCGCGATGCGCGAGCGGGCCGGCTGGTCGAGGACCGTGGCCGTTATTTGTGCGATTTAGTGGCGGGCAAATCGGTACTTGATGTTGGAATTATTGAGCACACGCGACAAGCCTGTGAGAGTCCTAATTGGCTGCACCGACGATTGTGCGGTTCGGCCTCTCGCTGTTTGGGAGTCGATATCCTGGCCACAGAGGTCGATCACCTCCGCACGAAAGGGTTTGAGGCCATTTGCGCCGATATTACGGCCAAGCCCTTGCCGGAGCTTTTTGATGTTATCATTGCAGGTGAGGTACTTGAGCACATTGAGTTGCCTGGAGCGTTCATGGGTAATTGCGCGCAAATGCTAAAACCTGGCGGACGACTTGTTGTGACTGTACCGAACCCATGGTACGCAAATCGGATTTGGAAGAATGTATGGAACCGGCTTACCTATGTGGATAGCGCCGATCATGTTGCTTGGTATGACGCTTTAACACTGTATGAGCTAGGACAACGGCACGACCTCGAATTACGACGGTATACGGGGGTCGGGGTGAGCCGGCCACGAAAAGTGCGCGCAAAGCTTTTCTTTCTGCTGCGCCCAATCTTGACCGCGGCTGGGTTGAGTTCTCACCTATTTGCCAATTCAATCATTTACGAATTTATTCGATCTTGAAGTTGACTCGACGTAATCGCGCTCTTAATGAACAAATCGTTGCCAAGGGCGTTCGTTGCCAAATCACCGCCGAGTTTTAACTTGAACAGACTGGCAGAAAGCTTGCTTTGTCTTTTTCAGGAACCCCCTCATTCACAAACGGAGGCGTTTTTATTGCGGAGCAAACAATAGCTGCGATGCAGCCATCCATGGTTGCCAATCGGGTCGGTGTCCTTCCGACCGGTCGGTCTATGCCGACGCCGGAACCGACAACTGTCGCGACGCTTGTCCTTCTCGCCGGTTTGTTTCTTACCGCTGCTAGCCTTGGCGGGAATACGGCCAGCGGCGTAGCTCGCCATGGCGCGATTGGTTGCGGTGTCAGCCTCGCCCTTTCCTTAGTTTTCGAGGCGAAAAAGGGAATTCAAAACCTGCTCCGGGCCGATCTTATCGCCATTTTTGCGCTCTATTTTTTGCTTTTTTTTGAGTTTTTATTTCCGCAGTCCAAATTCGACGAGCTTGTGCCGTATCCTGAAGCGGTGTTGCCCAGCGTTCGGATTTGTCTATTGGCGTTCGCGGGCATAGCAGTCGGTCGCCACTGCATCGGCAGACATTTCAAAAAATGGGAGTTTGTTAGGGGGGACTTATCGCCGAAAGCAATGCTGACGATTTTCTGGATCAGTTTCGCTCTTGGTTACTTTAACATGCTTCTATCGGTAAACTTCAATCCCGTTACCATGGTGGAACAGTTCATGGGCCCACGGTTTGCCGTGGCCTGGGGGCGCGAGCAATTTGGCGACGCGCGAGCGCTGCTCTATGAAGTCGGCGCGATGCTATATCTGGTGCCACCTTTGGCCGGGATCATCCTTGGAAGGCGGAAATTTTATTCTGCTCCGGCGCTGCTCCTGGTGCTGCTCGCGTTGCTCTTTACCTTGTTTTACGGCTTTTGCACTGGTACGCGAAATATTATCGGCAGTTACCTTATTACATTTTTGGCCGCCTACATCTATGCTTCCAAAGCTTCGCGCCGGCAATTGCTCGTCGTCGCTACAATAGTCTTCGCTATTTTGTTTCTAGCTACTTATTACGAGATTCGCTTCCGGGACGTCGGCTTGAAGAATTACATGCAAGGTTTGGATGTTCCGTCAGAGGAAGACGAAGAAATGACGTTGTATGTCGATTACAACCTTTACACGGTGGGCGCGCTGATGAATATTTTTCCTCGTCAAGTCCCATACGTCGGCTTGGATTCGCCGTTATGGCTAATTGCTCGTCCAATTCCGCGCGTGCTCTGGCCGGGAAAACCTGATGGCAGCAAGGTAAGTATCGAAAACATTCTAGACCTGGAAGGACTAACAATCGCGGCAACCTTCGTGGGTGAAAGTTACGTGGCCGGCGGGTTATTTGGTGTTGTTCTCGCTTCAGTGTTAGTCGGGATCCTGGCCCAATGGTGGACGCGAAAGGCATTTTCTCCCGAGTCAGGTTTTGGAATACTGATCTATGGCTCCGGATTTTTCGCGGTCGTGATTACGATGCGTAGCATGTACTGGTTACCGGTTGCTATCCTACCGACCCTCGCGGCTGTAGTCTTGGGCCGTTTCTTGCGTAGGTCGCGTACCGTTAACAGATCTTTGCTTGCGCGGCATCGGTAGATGAGCCGCCCGCGAGTATTATTTGTTACAATTGTTCCGTCGCCTTACCAGCGCGACCTGTTTTGCGAACTCGCGAAATGCCAGGAAGTCGCGCTTTCAGTTTGGTATCTTGAAGCAGCGTCACCTGATTCGCCCTGGCCGAAGACGCAGCTGGAAACCTACGAAAGAGTTCTACCAGGATTTTGGATGCCGGTTTTTAGAACGCGATGGCACATTAACTGGGCGCTTCCGGACGTCGCGTCGTTTGACTTTGTCATTCTCAGTAGCTTCACGTCGTTAACAGGACAGTGGCTGATGCGCTTTCGATTGACCGGTCAACGCTGGCTCTTCTGGGGCGAGCGATTACGACAACAAACCAATCCGTGGAAGCGATTTGCGCAAAAGAAGCTTGCTGCTCCCTTGGCGAAAGCCACCGGTATTGTGGGGGTCGGGCGCGCGGCAGAGAACGATTACCGCCACCGCTTTCCCGGAATATCACATTTTTGTATTCCCTATCATTGTGATCTCTCGGGCTTCCTGGCTCGACCGAGGCGACCGAAACCGACTTCCGAAATTCATTTCTTGTTCTGTGGACAAATGAACCGTCGGAAAGGGGTCGACTTGTTGCTGGCGGCATTTGATCGCTTAGTCGGCAAAGGCGCTGATGCTCACCTGTTGCTCGTTGGGCGCGAGGCTGAACTGCCGGAGTTTCTTCGCGCGATTAGTCCTGCAGCGCTGGCGCGGATTAATTACGCCGGGTTTCAACCGCCGGAATGTTTACCGCAATATTTTTCAGAGGCGGATGTCTTCATTTTGCCGAGCCGGTATGATGGTTGGGGCGTAGTTGTTAATCAGGCACTTGGCGCGGGGTTGCCGGTGATTTGTTCGGACGCTGTCGGAGCCGGTCTGGACTTGGTGGAGGAAAATGTGAACGGCTTGCGCTTCGCCAGCGGGAACGTGGATGAGTTAGAGCGATGCATGGCGCTGGTGATGTCGAATCGGGATGCTGCATGGGCGTGGGGCGATATATCCCGGCAAAAAGCACAAAGCTTGTCACCTGAAGCCGGGGCGGAGAAATGGGCGCGTGTTTTCCAAACTCTCGGCGAGCGCAGATGAAAATCTTACTAGTCAGCAGCGGTTCCGGTTCACGCGGCGGTGGCGAGATTTTCCTGGATTACCTGGGCGAGGGGCTGGCTGAGCGTGGACACGAAGTGCTGATGTGGATTCCAGCCCATCAGCGGATGGACGAATTAGCGCAAAGGGTTTCGCGGTTCGCCAGAGTCATCCGCGCTGATTACTGCAGTGTCTACGACTACAGGACGCGAACTATCGCAACCGCTCTTAACTGGCGAACTTCACATCGAATCGCTGAACAGTGGCGAGAGCTGCGACCCGATGTAATTCATTTGAACAAGCAAAATCTCGAAGATGGTCTTGATCTCCTCCGCGCCGCCGATCAATGCACTATCCCAAATGTTTGTACGATCCATCTTACACAGACCGCACGCTACTTGGGCGCGAGGATAGCTAGTCTTCGTGATTGGATAGCTCGCAACGCGTTGAAGAGTTACAGCGGTATCCTTGTCGCCGTACAGGAAACCAGAGGCGCGGCACTACGGAAGTTCTTGGACGGTAAAACGAACACGCGGGCGATTCTTAACGGAGTCCCAATCCCCGATCTCAATGATGTGAATGTTGTTCGCATGGCGAAGCGTCGCGAACTGAATATCGGAGACGCTGATATGCTCGTTCTCGGCGTAGGACGTCTGGTGGAACAAAAACGACCAGATCTCTTTTTAAAAATCGCGTCCGAGATTTATCAGCATTTACCAGCTTCCAAATTCGTGTGGATTGGAGACGGGAACTTTGCATCGCGTTGGGACGAGTGGGTGAAACGTGAGGGATTAGCGGCGGTAATCTCACGCGTAGGTTGGCAATCTGAAGTGAACTCATTTCTCTTTGCCGGAGATCTTCTTCTCCATGTTGCCCGCTACGAAGGCTTGCCTCTGGCCGTAGCCGAGGCCATGGCCGCGAAATTGGCATGCGCCGTAACACGGGACTTGGCGCAGGAGCTACCGCTTCTCGACGAAAATAATGTTCTCTTTGTCGATGATTTGCCGAGGCTTTTGAAAAAATTGGAGGATCCGACGACGCTGAAAGCGATCGCCGCACAAGCAAGAGCGTTAGCAGAAAAAGAGCTTTCGATTGGAAAGATGGTCAAATCCTATGAACGCGTTTACACCGACGCGTCGAAGACGTGAACGTATTCTTTTTTGAACCGCCGCCTTCGCAGCGCGTAGGCGGGCTTGATCACGCGATCAGGTCGCTGGAATCTTTTTTAAAAGAATCAGGTGTTACCGTCCGCTGCAATCCTCCAGAGGACGTTTTAGGAAAAAC
>QHQU01000336.1 GCA_003219925.1 Verrucomicrobiota bacterium | reverse complement strand
ATTGGTAGCATTTACTTACAATCTACCTTGCACGAGATGAACGTGCGTTTGATGCGTTACGGTCTAATTGGTGGTGCAATCGTTCTCGGCGCATCTTTAATCGCTTTCCTTTTTTCATCACGCCTCCAGCGTGTCATATCGCAGCCGATTCTCTCCCTTGCCCACACGGCGAAAGTTGTCTCGGAGCAAAAAGACTACTCGCTTCGAGCGGAGAAGCGGACAGACGATGAAATAGGGTTTCTAATTGACCGGTTTAACGAGATGCTCGCCCAGATCGAAGTGCATGAGAAGGAAATTCAAGAGGTAAATGAGCAACTGGTTCAATCAGAACAGCGAGCCCGCGCTGCTACTCAGGCCAAAAGCCATTTTCTGGCTAATATGAGTCATGAGCTGCGGACGCCGCTCAATGCAATTATCGGATACAGCGAGATGCTTCAGGAAGAAGCGCAGGATTCGGGTCAGGAGAGTTTTATTCCCGACCTCAAGAAGATCAACCGTTCCGGGCGGCACTTGCTCGAACTAATCAATGACGTGCTCGATTTGTCCAAGATCGAAGCAGGCAAAATGGAACTTTATCTCGAGACCTTCGATATTTCGAACTTGCTGGAGGACGTTAGCAATACAGTTCAACTGCTCGTGCAAAAAAACTCGAACGTGCTTGAGGTGCGTTGCCCTGCAAATCTTGGCGCAATGAGGGCTGACATGACCAAGGTTCGCCAATCCCTTTTTAACCTTCTTAGCAACGCGAGTAAATTTACTAAAAACGGAAAGATCAATCTTGAAGCAGCGCGCGAACTCTCACCAACGAAAAGCGATTGGATCGTTTTTCGCGTAAGCGACACCGGCATTGGCATGACGCCGGAACAACAAGATCGCGTGTTCGAAGCGTTTTCTCAGGCTGACGCCTCTACTGCTCGTGATTTTGGTGGCACTGGCCTCGGGTTAACGATTACCAAAACCTTCTGCCGGATGATGGGTGGGGACGTCACCCTAACAAGCAGTCCGGGCAAAGGTACAACCTTTATCATCCGATTGCCTACTGAAGTCCGCGAACCGGACGTCGAGTCTACCGCCGATTCGAGATCAATTGTCGCACCGCTCAATATGGAGGGCAAGCCTGTCTTGGTGATCGACGATGATGCGGATACGCGCCAGGTGCTCAAGCGCTTCTTAAATCGAAAAGGGTTCTCCGTCGAATGTGCATCCAACGGCGAAGAAGGTCTGCGTTTAGCGAAGGAATTGCATCCCATGGCCATAATATTGGACGTGATGATGCCAGGAATGGACGGGTGGGCAGTGCTTTCCACGCTCAAATCGAAACCTGACCTGAGTGATATCCCAGTGGTTATGCTAACCATCGTTGATGACAAAAATCTCGGTTATACTTTGGGAGCCAGCGATTAGCGAAGTTCCGTGACATCTCGTCGCCGCGTTCCGCCTTGGTAGTCGACGATGAAGAAGCAGATCGCAAAATGCTAACGCAAATCTTGGAGAGAGAGCGCTGGAGCGTTATTCAAGCCGAAGACGGAGTCGTCGCACTAGAGCAGGTCGCGAAACACCGGCCCGATTTGATCCTCTTGGATTTGATGATGCCAAGAATGAATGGCTACCAATTTGTCACCGAGCTCCACAAGCACGACGACTGGCGATCCATCCCGATCATCGTAGTGACCGCGAAGGACATGTCCACTGAAGAGCGGATAGCACTCGATGGCTACGTCGAGAAGGTGCTGCCGAAACACGCCCTAACCCAGGATAGTTTGCTCGGGGAAATCCAAGATCTTATCGCAGCATGCGTGCACGCCAAACAAGCCGCGCAAAACAAACCAGTCGTCTAGCCGGCGCCGCAACATTAATCATGGCGAAAATATTAGTAG
>QHQU01000033.1 GCA_003219925.1 Verrucomicrobiota bacterium | reverse complement strand
TCGCGCAACAAATTCGGCAGACGAAAGGCCATCAAAAAGGCATCGAGATATTTTCCCGCACCGAAGAGCCCGGCGAAAATCTGCTCCCGAATCAGCCCAAGAATACGGCTCGATAAAATCGCGACCCCGACAATTCCAGTAGCGCGTGTGCTCACGCGCCGATTCTCGGAGGTAGTCATGCGCAAGAAGGAATCAGACTCGCGCGGTTTGGGAAATGAAAACTGTTATTTGAGGAAGAGGCTCATGCTGTCGAAGTCGATAATGCCTCGACTGAAGGCCAGCAATTCCATACCCAAAATTCCGGCGACCCTACCCTGCCCTTGTTCCACGGCGAAATCAGGTAGCACTGTCCCTGCGAGCGTCTGTGGCGGGAGATGATAGTTACCGATCATTAAATTGCTGACCTGGCCGATTCCCACCTGACGCGAAACGCCATCGGTGAAGCTACCGCTCATTTTGGTCGGGGTAAATGAGAGTCCAAATTCTTTCGCCCGCCGTAAATCAAAGGTGGTAACAAAAGCACCGGTATCGACTAGTAAACGACATGGGTGACCATTAATGGAGGCCGGGACAGTGAATGCGCGAGTGACCTCCTCTCGCAACGGAACTTTCACAAAATGCTGCGAAGCGGCGAACTGAGCGATTTTCAGATGCGCCGATGAATCGGTCTTGAAGAAGATTGTCTTGGTAAAGCAATTGATGACAGCTTTGTAGCGCGTGAGAATGTCTGCGCCCAGAACTCCGTCGTCGTTGTCGCCGTTTTGCCGTGAGGCCTCTGCTGCAGGTGCGTTCGCCGGAGTGAAGAGCGCGATCGGGCCGCTGCCGAAATCCATGGCCCCGGCTCGCAAACTATTGATATAGCCCACGCGATAGCTCTCGCCGTTTAGATTTGTGTATTGCCCGAAGGGCGAATCGGCTCCAACTGGCGAAACACCGAGGGAACGGGCGCGGCCAGCTTCCAAGACGCTGTAACCGGCGCCAGTATCGACAACAAGACGCGCCCGATGCCCATTTACCACCGCTTCCATGAGCATCTTGTTCCAGGAGTTGTAACGTACCGGGACCGCAACATAGCCCGGCAACGAAGGCACGGTCGCCCGCTCCTTTGCCGGCAGGACGTGGTTGGTCAGGAGAAACGTCGCCGTCGCGAATATGAATGTCGGTAGAAAAGCCTTTTTCTTCACTGAAGGGTATTCAGGATTTGTTGTGCGGTCCGGTTGTTTTCGGTGGTTGCGGAGATTCACGCACGGCAGCACCGTTCATGTAACTTTGTAGGTGTCGCTCATAGACACTGCGATCACCTTTCGCCGAAGATAGCGCGCGTTTTTCGTCTTTTATTGCTGCGCGAAAATCGCCAGTTTCAGCCTCGGCCGCGGCCAGAGTATCGAGAATCGTCGAGCTGCGATGGTCGAGGCTCTGGCTGACCCCCCGCGCGAATTCAACAGCCCGTTTACCGTCACGGACACTGCCGTCTGGACAAGTGGCCAGCAGCCAGGCGTAGTTGTTATGCGCCATAAGATTATCTTTATCGAGGGCTATTGCCTTTTCCAAGTCCGCACGCGCAGCGCGATAAGAACCATTCAGCGCCAGCGCAGAGGCCCGCTCGAAGTACAATTTTGATCCATCAACCGCTCGATTTGCTGCCGGAAGCAATGCCAACGCACGATCATAATAAGTAATCGCCTCGGAATAGCGATGGCGAAGGAGGGCGACATATGCCTGGAGCGAGCGCAGTTCTGACGAGTTCGGAGTAACCCGTTCGAAGACCTCGAGCGTCTTCGCGACCGTCGCCCAGTCTTGTGCGCGCACAGCCTTCTCCAAGCGGTCAGACTGTTCTCGAGCAACCTTTTCTTCTTGGGAGTGCGGAACCGACCATGCCGAGCCCCACCCACGCTCCCGTTCGCTGGCAGCCATAACCTTGCCTCCGGCGGCGAAGACCGCCGCCAGGACAATTCCGGGTATTAGGGGTCGCAAAAACACACGCGCGTTGGTAGCAAAAAGTGGTGTCATAATAAAGAGCAGGTTTTGGGCAAAACAGTAATCTCAGAGTCCCGTTGGCAAACTGATGAATTCCCAATCAACCTGGAATTTTTTCGCGAGATGAGCCGCCAGGGCTTTGACGCCGAAAGTTTCAGTGGCGTAATGACCAGCGAGCAAAAGGTTGATGCCCAGTTCTTCGGCGGCGATCGCAGCCCAGTGCGGCGCTTCGCCGGTAATGAAAGTGTCGATTCCTTCCGCCGCGACGCGTTCGATCTCACTGCCCGCAGCACCAGTGATGACGCCGATAGCCCGACCGTTTTTTGAGCCCGACGGGAAGGTTTTCACCGGACCGGCCACCACCTTTTCCAAGCGCTTGATTAACTCGCTCAGGGCAACGTCGGCCAACGCGCGTCGTCCGAGCAGTGATCCTTTCTCTTCGAAGAACGGCTCTGATTCTTCGAACCCGAGAGCGCGCATGAGCAGCACGTTGTTTCCAACTTCCGGATGCAGATCGAGTGGGAGATGAGCGCTGTAAATGGCGAGATCATTTTCGAACGCGAACTTCAGTTGCCGGCGCAACGCTTTGGTCACGGGACGCAGGCCCGGCCAAAACATTCCGTGGTGAACAATGAGCAGGTTAGCGCCGCGCTTCGCGCATTCCTCCAATCCGCGGCTGGAGAAATCCACCGCCGACGCAATTTTCGTTACCTGGCCGGAATTCTCCAGTTGCAGGCCGTTGAGCGCATTCTCGTAATCCTGAATTTCGCCAAGCCTCAAATGGGAATCGCAATAACCGACGATCTCGCTCAGAGCGGCCATGTCATGACTTTGCCAAGGCGCGGAAATTTTGGAAGCGAGTTTGCTTGACGCTGCCACAACTCTTGTGAGTCTTATTTGCTTTGATGGAATACACAGACGCTCCTTCCACTCAAACCGCGGATACGATGCTTTGTCCGAATTGCGGCCTGCGTCTGCCGAAAGACGCGCAGGCTTGCGATCGATGCGATTGGAAACGGGAAGGCCCCGTTCAGACAGCGGAGGGCACGGCGAGCGACGCAATGGCCGCCCTGCTTAGCATCGTTCCCGGACTCGGCCATGTTTACAAAGGTTACCGCGGCATCGGACTTCTTTTTGCCATCGGCACCTTGATTGTGCTCGGATTCTCGGGCCTTGCTGCGATCGCAAGCGCGGGGTTCGGACTCGGGCTCGCAGTCTTCTATTGGGTCGGCGTTGCCATGCATGCCTACGCCATCAAAGATCGCGTCGTTCCGTCGGAGAAAGACGAAGGCGAACAGTATTAGGCGTTGAAGCGCTAATCTGTAGTCGCGTCTCTGCGAGACGCGCGAGTTAATCATCGACGCGTTTAACGAAGTCTTAGACTTCCAGTAGGTCGTGGTCATTGCAGATTGAGGTTTGGAGCGAGTCCCCGATGCCTTCGGTAACGAAGATTTTGCGTGTGTGGCGAGCTGGATTCGGTGAAGAATTCCGAACAGTCGCATGTCGCTCAGCATTGTTTTTATCTGTCTCGCGCTCGTTGTCGGGATCTATTTCTATAATAACCCACTCAAGCATGGGCCGTGGTTTTTAAGCCGGCGGTTCATTAACTGGTTCCCGCTGGGGATGACTTACGCGTTCCTTTACATGGGACGCTACAATCTCACGGTCGCGAAGAACGCGCTCGGCTCGCTCATGTCGAATGAAGATTTCGGCCTTATCTTCGCAGCCGGGACCATCACCTACGCTTTCTCGTTTTTGATCAACGGTCCGCTGGTCGACAAAATCGGCGGGAAAAAGGGAATCCTCATCGCCGCGCTCGGGGCGGCGGCGGCGAATGTCGCGCTCGGTGTCATTACCTGGCTGGTCCTGACTAATCGCATTCACGTACGGCTGCTCCCGATTTTTTCGGTGACCTACGCGCTCAACATGTATTTCCAAAGCTACGGCGCGGTCTCGATCATCAAGGTCAAGGCACACTGGTTTCATGTGCGCGAACGCGGTGTCTTCGGCGCAATTTTCGGAACGCTGATTTCGTTCGGCGTTTATTTCGCGTTCGATTGGGGCCAGGCGATCATCGACGTTACAAAACTCAATGCCCCAATGCCCACGAGCGCAGTAGAACGTTTGCTGCGCGTGATTTTTGTCCCGCCCGGCCTGACGATGGACGCAACCTGGGCGGTGTTTTTTGTTCCGGCCGCGATCCTGGCGGTGTGGGCGTTGCTCGACATCTGGCTCATTCGCGATACGCCGGAGCACGCCGGTTTTCCACATCTCGATACGCACGACGCTTCCTCCGGTCACATGCACGAGGAATACAGCGCGTTCGACCTGCTCAAGATGGTTTTCCTCAATCCGCTGATCGTAATGTTCGCTTTCGTCGAGCTGACCGCCGGCGTCCTGCGCAACGGGATCATGCAATGGTACACCATTTTTGGGCACGACGTGAAACAACCGGGCGCCGAAGTCATCCTGGCAAACTGGGGACTTTTGCTCTGCATCTTCGGGATCGTCGGCGGATTCGCGGGTGGTTTGATCTCCGACAAATTTTTCCAATCACGCCGGGGACCACCCGCGGTGATTTTCTGTGCGTTCATGCTCATGATGACCGCAGTGATGGCGATGAATCTTTTTTCGTTTCCGTTTGTCGTGGGGGTCGCCGCGCTGCTGATCGTGGCGGCGGTTACCGGTGTGCATTCATTAATGTCCGGGACAGCGGCCGCCGATTTCGGCGGACGCAAAGCGACGGCTACCGCGTCGGGGATTGTGGATGGATTCGTCTATCTCGGGAGCGGCGTGCAATCAGTCGGCGTCGGCTATCTCGTGACGCATTACAGCTGGCAATGGTGGCCGATTTTCCTCATGCCGTTCGCTCTCATCGGCGGGCTGGTCGCCTGGCGCATCTGGCACGAACTTCCCGCCGCGACGCGTGTTTACATTGAGACCGTCGAGCGACAACATTTGGTTATCGCGACAACAAATGGAGACGCCGAACACGTAAGTCAGACGCTGAAAAGCTGATCGCGTAAAGCTTCGCTACGCAATTGGTGAATCGGGAGCGACCTCAGAAAGATCTCATCACAAAAGACGCAAAAACAAGTTTACCTTTCCCCGCTGCACCGTCACCACGGAAAATGGTGTTCGGGAGCCTCACTGCCATGCGCGGAGTGGCGGCGTTGCTGGTTGCATTCTTTCACCTCCGCTATGGCGTCATCGGAGTGCCGTTATTTGATCTGTATATCTTCCAATTTCGTTTTGGGAACCGCGGTTACCTCTGGGTTGATTTCTTCTTTATCCTCAGCGGCTTTATTCTGGCTTACCGCTATGGCGACGCCTGCAGTAAGCTGAATCTGCGCGGTTACGGACATTTCGTCTGGCAACGAGTCGCCCGCATCTGGCCGCTCAACGTGGTCACAGTGCTGATCGCGATTGTCTATCTCGGGAGCAAGTACGGGGCGAGTTATCTCAGGCGAGACGCGATCGTCGCCAACCTGCTACTTGTCCACGGCTGGGGCCATTACTTTGCTCCGCCTCTGGATTTCCCTTCCTGGTCA
>QHQU01000032.1 GCA_003219925.1 Verrucomicrobiota bacterium | reverse complement strand
GCTCCTCGATTTCACTCGCGCAATTGAACGCGGTCGCGACTGGAAATGAGCGCATCGAGTTAACGGACGAATCGCGGGACCGTATTCGCAAATCGCGCGCGGTTGTCGAAAAAATTCTCGAGCAGGGCGAGGTCATCTACGGGATCAGTACCGGTTTCGGCAAGCTCTCCGATGTCAAAATTGAGCCGGAAGCGCTCCGCCAGTTACAACTCAATCTTGTCCGCAGCCATTCCTGCGGCATTGGGCAACCGCTCTCGATTCCCGAGGTGCGCGCGATGATTTTCCTGCGCGCCAATGTGCTCGCTCTTGGTTTTAGCGGTGTGCGACTCGAAGTGGTCGAGTTCCTCTGCCAGATGCTGAATCGAGGCGTTTATCCGGTCGTCCCCGAGAAAGGATCGGTCGGCGCCAGCGGCGATCTCGCTCCTCTGGCGCATCTGGCCCTCGCATTGATCGGTGAAGGCGAATCGTTTTTTGAAAAGGAACGTCTGGCTTCAACCGATGCGCTCGCGCGCGCAGGACTGAACCCGGTCGTGCTCGAAGCAAAGGATGGTCTCGCCTTACTCAACGGCACTCAGGCCATGCATTCCGTCGGCGGCCTCGCCCTCTTTCGCGCCAAACGTCTCTCGCGCGTCGCCGATATCGCCGGCGCAATGACGCTGGAAGGTTTGATGGGAACGCCGCGCGCTTTCGATCCGCGAATTCAAAAGGCGCGACCTCATCCCGGGCAGCTGGCGGTGGCGGAACACTTGCGGGCATTGGTGCAGCAAAGCGAAATCCGTGAATCGCATCGCCAAAATGATCCCCGGGTGCAGGACGCTTACAGTCTTCGCTGCATCCCGCAGGTCCACGGCGCCGCGCGCGATGCTTTAGGGTATGTGGAAAAGATTCTGGAAATAGAGAGCGCGGGCGCGACCGACAATCCTCTCGTGTTTCCCGAAAGCGGTGATGTCATTTCGGGCGGAAATTTTCACGGCGCGCCCCTGGCCCTCGCGCTCGATTTTGCTGCCATTGCCCTAACGGATTTGATGAGCATCAGCGAACGGCGAATCGAGCGCCTGGTGAATCCCGACTTGAGTTACGGTTTGCCGGCCTTTCTTGCGCGAAAGCCAGGCTTGCAATCCGGCATGATGATTGCGCAGGTCGCGGCGGCCTCGCTTTTGAACGAAGCGAAAGTGCTGGCGCATCCCGCCAGCATCGACAACGTCCCAACTTCCGCCGGAAAGGAGGATCATGTTTCGATGGGGATGACGTCTGCGGTCAAATTACGATCGATCGTGGAAAACGCGGAAAATGTCCTTGCCATCGAATTGCTGGCAGCCGCGGAAGCGCTCGAGCATCGACGACCACTGAAGGGCGGTGCCGGGGTGGAACGCGCTTACGGGACGGTCCGAAAATATGTTGAACCGTTGCTGGAAGACCGCGCCCTCGCGCCAGACATTGCCGCGATCGCGATAGCAATTCGCGCCGGCGAATTCGATAGCGAACACGAGAAGTTATGAGCGGGAAACGGTCAATTCGCGCGCCACGTGGGCCAGAGCGCAGTTGCAAAGGCTGGCACCAGGAAGCCGCCATGCGAATGCTGATGAACAATCTCGATCCGGAAGTCGCGGAAGCTCCGGATCGATTGATCGTTTACGGCGGCACCGGCCGGGCCGCCCGAAATTGGGAATGTTTCGATGCCATTGTCCGTTCTTTGAGCGGGCTTGAAAACGACGAGACCTTGCTCGTTCAATCTGGCAAGCCGGTCGGAAAATTCCGCACCCACGATGAAGCCCCGCGAGTGCTCATCGCGAATTCCAATCTGGTTGGTCATTGGTCGAACTACGAACAGTTCAACAAACTCGAACGGCTCGGGCTAACGATGTATGGACAGATGACAGCCGGTTCCTGGATTTACATCGGCAGCCAGGGGATCGTGCAGGGCACGTTCGAAACGTTTGGCGCAGCGGGAGAAAAACATTTCGACGGAGGCCTCGCAGGTAAACTCATCGTCAGCGGCGGCCTCGGTGGAATGGGCGGCGCCCAACCGTTGGCCGCGACCATGAATGGCGCATGCTTCATCGGGGTCGAAGTAGATCCGGTGCGGATCGAGAAGCGGCTCGCTACCGGATATTGCGACCACATGGCGAAATCGCTCGATCAAGCATTGCAGTTGGTCGATGAGGCGCGAAAGGCAAAGCGCGCAGTCTCGGTCGGTCTGGTCGGCAATTGCGCCGACGTGCTTCCGGAAATGGTGAAGCAAAATTTCGTTCCTGATTTGCTGACCGATCAAACCAGCGCGCACGACGCCCTCAACGGTTACGTCCCAAACCAAATCTCGTTAGCCGATGCCATCGCGTTGCGCGCCAAAAATCCGGAGGAATACGTCAAGCGCTCGATGGAAGCGATGGCTGAGCATGTTCGCGCGATGTTGGAACTGCAAAAACGTGGTGCCATCACCTTCGATTATGGCAACAACATTCGCACCCAGGCCAAGAATGCCGGCGTCGAGAACGCCTACGATATTCCCGGTTTTGTTCCTGAATATATCCGCCCGCTCTTTTGCGAAGGAAAAGGACCGTTCCGCTGGGTTGCACTCAGCGGAAACCCGGATGACATCGCGCGGACCGACGCGCTCGCGCTCGAGCTTTTCCCTGAAAATGCAATCTTGGCGCGCTGGATGAAGCTGGCGAAAGAGCGCATTCATTTCCAAGGATTGCCGGCCCGGATCTGCTGGCTCGGTTATGGCGAGCGCGCCGAGTTTGGCGTCGCCATGAACGAACTGGTGCGGCACGGCGAAGTGAAAGCTCCCATCGTCATCGGTCGCGATCACTTGGATACCGGTTCGGTTGCGTCGCCGTTTCGCGAGACCGAAGGAATGCTCGACGGCAGCGATGCCATTGCCGATTGGCCGCTGCTGAACGCTCTCGTGAATACCGCCGCCGGCGCCTCCTGGATTTCTATTCACAACGGCGGTGGTGTCGGCATCGGCTATTCACAGCACGCCGGCATGGTTGTTGTTGCGGACGGAACTGATAACTCCAAACGCCGCCTCGAGCGCGTGCTGACAAGCGATCCGGGCATGGGCATCCTGCGCCACGCCGATGCCGGTTACTCGCGGGCGATTGAATTTGCTGTGGCTAACGACATTAACATTCCTCTACCTCCGCAGCAGCGCGATTAACGAACAAGGCTCTTACCAACAAATAGAACGCCCAGCAGCGCTCCCCGGATTAACTTATCCTTTGTCGAACCGGACGCCGCTCTGTCCTTGCAATCCCACTAATCGCGTAAATCCTGTTAGAAACTCCCATCGCCATGCAAAAGCTAATCGAATGCGTTCCCAATTTCTCGGAGGGGCGCGATCCGGACATTATTCGACAAATTACTGACGCGATTGCATCAGTCGACGGAGTGTCGTTGCTGGATGTTGATCCCGGCGCAACGACCAACCGCACCGTTGTAACCTTCGTTGGCAGCCCGGAAGCCGCGGTGGAAAGCGCGTTTCGAGGGATTCAAAAGGCGGCGGAATTGATCGATATGGGCAAACACAAAGGCGCGCACCCGCGGATGGGGGCGACCGATGTTTGCCCATTTATTCCGATCAGCAACGTCAACTGGAAGGAAGCGATCACCTGCGCAAAGGAGTTGGGAAAACGCGTCGGCGATGAATTGAAGATTCCGGTCTATCTCTACGAGAAAGCAGCGAAAAATCCGGAACGTGCAAACCTCGCCATCATCCGGGAGGGCGAATATGAAGGTTTTGTCGACAAAATAAAACAAGTGGACTGGCAGCCAGATTTCGGGCCTAACCAGTTTAATGCGAAATCGGGCGCGACTGTAATTGGGGCGCGCGAATTCCTGATCGCTTACAATGTAAACCTCAACACCAAAGCGGTGAGACGAGCAAATTCCGTTGCCTTCGACGTTCGAGAAAACGGCCGGGTAAAGACGCTCGATGGCACAGCCACGGGAAATCCGATGGTCGACGAAAAAGGCCAGCCGATCCGCGTTCCAGGAATGCTGAAACATGTGAAAGCGATTGGCTGGTATGTGGAGGAGTACGGGATCGCGCAGGTTTCAATGAATCTAACGAATATTGAGGAGACACCACTCCATGCTGCGTTCGATGCCTGCGATCAATCGGCCACGAAACGTGGCCTGCGCGTGACCGGGTCGGAAATTGTCGGGATGGTTCCGAAGAAATGTCTGATCGATGCCGGAAAACATTTTCTCCAGAAGCAAAACTGGTCTGAAGGCCTGGCGGAAGAAGAGCTGATTGAGCTTGCTATCCGCTCGATGGGGTTGAGCGAGTTGAAACCGTTCGATCCGAAAGAGAAAATTATCGAACTAAAAATAGAAGCGGCCGTTCCGAAAAAATCGATGATCAAGTTGGATCTGCGCCGGTTTTGCAATGAAACCCTGAGTGATTCTCCAGCGCCTGGCGGCGGTTCTGTTGCCGCATTAATGGGGGCGTTGGGCGCCTCTCTCGGCGGGATGGTAGCTAACTTGTCCGCCGGGAAACGAGGCTGGGAGGACAAACTCAGATATTTTAGCGATTGGGCGGTGAAAGCGCAGCAGTTAAAGGACGAAATGCTTTTGCTGGTCGACGAAGACACTGCCGCTTTCAACCAGGTCATGGCGGCATTTGCTTTGCCCAAAGGTTCGGCCAAGGAAAGATCTGCGCGAACAGCTACCATACAAGCTGCTAACAAGCTGGCGGCAGAGGTGCCACTTCGGATTATGCAGACCGCGTCGAAGGCCTACGACCTTTTGGCTGAAATGGCTGCGAGAGGCAATCCAGCTTCTATTTCGGATGTCGGTGTTGGCCTTCTCGCAGTGCATGCTTGTATCGATGGAGCGGGCATGAACGTGAGAATTAATCTCGCGAATCTGAAGGATGAAAAAATTAAGTCGGCCTTTTCGGATAAACTGCATGTATTTAGCGGCGAATCCGACGCCCGCTTCAAAGAAATTAGCAAAATGGTGGAAAAGAAGTTTCGGTGACGCGATGAAGCGATGAAAAGTTGAAGCGATGAAGCGTGATTTAACTCTTCAATCCTTCAAACATTCAACGCTTTAATCCCTCCAACCCTCCACCGTGTCTTCCCTCGCCCTTCTTCATGCGTCGCAGCTGATCACGCTGGTGGGACCGCCGCGGGCGCGACGTAGGAAAGAGCTAAGTGAACTAGGAATTATTTCTGACGGAGCTGTTATGGCGTCCGGCGACAAAATCACGCACGTCGGCAAATCGAGTGAGATTGAAAAACTTTGCGAGCGCCAGACACGCGTCATCGACGCGCGGGGTTGCGTCGTGATGCCGGGATTCGTTGACGCGCATACCCATCTGGTTTTCGGCGGTAATCGGCTTGACGATTTCGAAGCACGGGCTCGCGGCGAGACTTATGAACAGATTGCAAAGAGCGGAGGTGGGATTCAGACGACAGTGCAGGCAACGCGAGCAGCCAGCGCGGATGAACTTTGGGCGCTCGCGAAAAAACGTGCGAGCTGGTTTTTGCAAAATGGAACGACAACGGCGGAAGCAAAATCCGGTTATGGACTCACTCTTGAAGATGAACTGAAAATTTTGCGGGTGATCCGCCGCGTCGGAAAGGAAACTCCGCTGGAAACGGTTGCGACATTTCTCGGCGCACATGCCTTTCCACCGGAATTTCGGGAGGATCGCGCCGGCTATATTTCTCTCATCATTGACAAGATGTTGCCGGCAATTGCGCGAGAGAAGTTGGCGGAATACTGCGACATCTTTTGTGAGCAAAACTACTTCAACCCCGAAGAGGCGTGTCGCATTCTGACTGCAGCCAAGCAGCACGGATTGAAGTTGCGAATGCACGTCGATCAACTGACCAACTGCGGTGGCGCAAAGTTGGCCGCAGAACTGGGAGCAACGACCGCCGATCATCTCGAACAAACGGCTCCTGACGGAATCAACGCGCTGGCAAAAACCAACGTCCAGCCGGTGCTTCTGCCAGGATCGGTTTACACGCTTGGTTCGAAAAAGTATCCTGATGCTCGCGTGATGATCGATGCCGGACTGGCGCTAGTTTTGGCAACCGACTTCAATCCTGGTTCCTCTCCGAGCGCGTCGGTGCCGATGATGCTTTCACTTGCGGTCACG